>CAZNGI010000052.1:12039-14848 GCA_964572505.1 uncultured Methanotrichaceae archaeon
TTAATCGGGGAGAGGCGTCAGGGTTTGAGAATGTGGGAATTTTCAGGCAGGATCGAGCAAGCCCATCCAAGCCAGGAGAACTATCACGCGCCAGCTCTTTGAATTTCAAATTTCAATATTCTAAATGAAGAGGGAGTTCGGGAAAAATGGCCATCGAGATGAGCAGCCCCTGGATTGCAGGACCCATCGGTGCAGCAGCCGGTGCGGCTCTTGCATGGATCGCCACCGAGTACAAGACCAGAAAGACCTACAGCAATGTGATCCTGCTTCTGGCGAAGAGCGCCGACGACTTCGTAGAGATGGGCCAGGTGGAGAAGGCGCTCTCCATCTACGACCAGATACTGAAGGACGTTCCGAGGCTTGAGCCCGCCGTCAGGGGGGAGGTCAGGTTCAGGCAGGGGCTCAGCTATTACGGCCAGTCCTTCGAGGGGGCGAGGGAGACGAACCTCAACCGGGCGGTCGAGGCCTTCGAGGAGGCGATCAAGCTATACAAGCCTGAAAAGAACCCCGTTGAGCACGCCCAGGCTCAAAACGGCCTCGGGATGTCCCTCGTCCGCCTCTCGGAGATGGGCGGCGAAAAGGGCGATGAGCGGGCCTGGCAGGCCGGACAGACCGAGCAGGCGCAGGCTGGGCAGAGGGAGCAGAAAGAGCAGAACCTGAAGCGTGCGGTCGGGGCCTTCGAGGAGGCGCTTAAGCTCTACGCCGCCGAGGGAAGGGCCCAGGAGCAAGCCCAGACCCAAAACAACCTCGGCGACGCCTACCTACTCTTATCCGGGCTCGAAGGCAAAGACGAAGACGCGGCGGCGGCCGCAGCGACAACCGAAGCCGCAAACCTTAACAAGGCGATCGGGGCCTACGAGGAGGCGCTGGAGTTCAGGACGCCCGAGGAGCACCCAGAGGACTATGCCGAGACACAAAACAGCCTCGGACGGGCTCGGATGGCTCTCGCCCAGGTCGAGGACGGGGAGATGCGGGAGGCGCTTCTCGAGAAGGCCGTCAGCTCCTTCAAGGCGGCTCTGGAGATCAGGACCGCCGAAACCCATCCCGAGGAGCGGGCCGAGACCCAGACCCTCCTCGGCCAGGCCCTGGTCCTGGAGTCCGAGCCCCAGGTGGGCGGGAGCGAGGTCCACTGGGCGGACCGGGATGGTCTAAAGATGGCGATCGAGGCCTACGAGGAAGCTCTGGCCGTCAGGACCCGAGAGTCCCACCCCGAGGAGTACGCCGAGACCCAGAACCTTCTAGGGAGAGCCCTCGTCATCCTCTCGGGCCCGGCCAGCGGCCCCGAGGACGGTGCAAACCTCAAGCGGGCAATCCGCGCCTTCGAGGCGGCTTTGGCCGTCCGGACCCTCGAGTCCGGCCCCGAGGAGTACGCCGAGACCCAGAACAACCTCGGGATCGCCTACCGTAACCTCTCGAAGCTGGAGGACCGGGAGGACAACCTGGAGCGATCGATCTGGGCTTACGAGGAGGCGCTGCGGGCGAGGTCCAGCGGGGCGAAGAAGAAGGCGGGGGAGAAGGAGAAGAGTGGGGAGGAAGAGAGCGAGGTGGCGAGGGCGGAAGAGGTGTGATCTCCTGGCCCTTTTCTCCTTTCCCTGAACCTTTCGGCCAACTCCATCCAGTCGGCGCTGGACTGGTTCGAGCGGCATCTCGACGTGAACAACCTCTTGATAGTGGTCGTAGTCGGTGGAGCAATTAGTGCTATTCTCGCATGGGTGATCCTCTATTTTCTTTTATCGAATACCCCGCAGCTCTGCTGCGGGGTGCGCCGCCGCAATTTGACTTCTATGATGACATCTTTAGTTGTCCAATAAGAAGATGGGTCAGAGTATCCCGTAGATCTCGGATAAGCTGACCTTCAGACCGCCGAGAGTTCGATCGAGATCTTCGTCGATCCTCTTTCGGGTCCCGTCGTCAATCTCCAGTTGTCCATCGGGCGGGCATAGGGGCGCTCCAGCGGTCTCGTTTCTGAAGAACTCGGCCCAGAAGGGCGGCAGGTACTCCCGGATCTCCTCTCCTTTCATGATCTGGAGGACGACCGCCCAGGCGATGGGCACGACTTTGAGGTTGTAGCCGCCGCCCCCGAGGGCGAGAAGCCTCCCCTCGGCGTGGAGGTCGGCCAACTCCTTGATTCTTGAGACGAGGCGCCTGTAGCCCGAGAGTGTCAAGTTCAGGTCCGTCAGGGGATCGGCGTAGTGGGCATCGGTCCCGAGTTGGGCGACCACCGCCTCGGGCCTGAACATCTCAAATAACGAAGGCACGATCTCCTCGAAGGCCCGCTCGTAAGCCGTATCGCCGGAGTTCGGTGGCATGGGGACGTTCACCGAGCGGCTGAGGCCCGGACCTTCCCCAAGCTCGTCGATGAAGCCGGTGCCGGGAAAGAGGTAGTTTCCCGACTCGTGGATCGATATCGTGAGGACGTTTTGGTCCCGATAGAAGATCTCCTGGACGCCGTCCCCGTGGTGGGCGTCGATGTCGACGTACAGAACTCTATCAAACCGTCTCCTCAAGACCCGGATCGCCAGGGCCGGGTCGTTGAAGACGCAAAAGCCCGAGGCCCGGGCCGGCATGGCGTGGTGGAGGCCGCCCGCGAAGTTGAAGGCAGAGCAGTCCTCCTGGACGATCCTTTTCGCGGCGTCGATGCTCCCACCGGCGACGAGGCGGGAGGCGTCATAAATGCCGTCGAAGACGGGGTTGTCGCCGGTTCCAAGGCCGAAGGGGGGGTTCGGCATCTCGGACCTGACCGCCTCCAGGTACTCGGGGGTGTGGACCGAGAGAAGATCCTCTTCGCTTGCCAGAGGCGGCTCGACGA
>CAZNGI010000053.1:0-14708 GCA_964572505.1 uncultured Methanotrichaceae archaeon
GATGACCGGCGCGAATATGCCCCGCTGCTTGCAGCGGGGTGCGCTGTTTGACTAATCGATTTTTTCTTATTCCTGCCATTTATCCAAGAAAAAACACGAATTTGAGGAGAATAATCTCCAACCTGATCCCACCGTTAGATATTTTCAAAAATAATTATAAATTACACAAATGGTACTCTATTGTGAGGGATTTTGAGAAAATAATGAATCATTGGGGATATTTCAAGTTTATAAGATATAGAATCGAGATTTTCTTCAATATAGCTAAAAATTCGATGAATTTGAAGAGAAATCATCAATATACGATGGATAGTATTGAAAAGAAAGCTGCCCGTTCAATGTTTTTGACTGAGTATCTCATTTCAATGTTTAATCCAATTTATATCGATTTAAAGGTGATTCCATCATGGTGAAATCTGGAGAGGGGTATATAGAACATACACACAACTTCCGACCGAAACTTTGTTGCCGTCTTCCAGCCTACACCGCATCCATGACCGAAGCCCCCCGAGGGGACGACAAGAAGAGGAACATCTACCTCCTGGGCCTGGTGAGCCTACTAAACGACGCCAGCAGCGAGATAATCCAGCCGATACTGCCCCTCTTCATATCGTCCCTGGGCGCTGGCGGCCTTGCCGTCGGCTTGATCGGGGGCCTTTCCGACGGCCTTCCGAGCCTCCTCAAGGTCCTCTCCGGGTACTGGTCGGACAGGCTTGGAAAAAGAAAGCCCCTCGTCGCGACAGGCTACGGCATTTCTGCCGTCGGAAAGCTCCTCCTCGCTTTGGCGTTGACCTGGCAGCAGGTCTTCGTCCTCAAGACCCTGGAGCGGTCGGGAAAGGGTATACGGTCTGCGCCCCGGGACGCCATCATCGCCGAGTCCGCGGCCCGTGAGGGGCGGGGCAGGGGCTTTGGCATCCATCGGGCCCTAGACTCTTTGGGCGCCGTGATCGGGTCGGTCCTCGCCTACCTCCTCTGGCAGGGCGGAATGGACTTCAGAATGATCTTCATCGTGGCGGGGATCGTCGCCTTCGTAGCCCTTCTGCCCCTGATCCCCGTCAAGGAGAGGAGCAAGTCCCCGGTCAGCTGTCTTAGGCCCGGCTTCTCCAACCTCTCGCCCGACCTCGGCCCCTTCGTCGCCATCGCCTCCCTCTTCGCCCTGGGCAACTTCAGCTACATGTTCTTCATTCTGAGGGCCCAGGAGTTCTTCTCTGGAAAAATGGCCATCGGCGCGCCCCTCCTCCTATACGTTCTCTTCAACCTCGTCTACACCCTCTTCTCGATCCCGAGCGGGTCGTGGTCCGACAGGGTCGGAAGAAAGAAGGTCCTCTCCGTCGGCTACTCCCTCTTCGCCCTGGTCTCTCTCGGTTTTGCCCTTGTCTCCTCGGCGCCGGGACTGGTCCTCCTCTTCGCCCTCTACGGCCTGGTCTTCGCCATCGTCGACGGCGCGGAACGGGCCTTCGTCTCGGACTTATGCCGCGCCGACGTCAGGGGGACGGGCCTTGGGGTCTACTACGGTGCTGTCGGGGTTTCGGCCCTCGCCTCTGGACTTGTGGCAGGGGCCCTCTGGCAGTACCTGAACGCCGAGGCGACATTCATCTTCGGGGCGATGGCGGCGTTCATGGCGTCGATCCTCCTCCTGAAGATGAAGGGCCCAACAGAGATCTCCTGAAGATGGAGTCGTTCAGAAATAAGTCTGCATCCAGAATCAGAACAGCATTAAGAACCAGCATTCGGGACTGATGAAAAACGATCATTTTCCCAGGATCTTTCTGAGGAATCCGCCGCCAGTCTCCTTCTTCTCGTATTTCGGCCCGGCATCCGGCTTCGTCTCTGCCCCTCTCGCCTGAGAGCTGGCCGATTTGGCCCCTTTGTCGGCTTTGGTCGCGGCCCTCGCCCTCTCGCCGCCGACGATAGGGGTGCTGACCCCACCGTGCCTGCTTTTCCTGGGCCTTATCTTGACGGTGACGGGATGCTCGATCTCGTTGCTGACCAGCATCGCCGTTCCCGGCGGGAGCCTCTTTATGTCCTCCTCAAGCTCGGAGCTCATCCCCTCGATCCCCTTGCTCAGGGCCCGGAGGTCGTTGGGGTTGGTGACCCGGAGGATTATCTGGGTGTTGCACTGGGATATCACGTTCTTGTCGACCCTGGCGGGCCTCTGGCTTATGACGAGAAGGCCGAGGCCGAACTTTCGGCCCTCAGCGGCGATCGTCCTGATGATGGCGGTGCTGGCGGCTTTTCCGCTGCCCCTTTCCGGTATGTAGTTGTGGGCCTCCTCCACGACCACCATGCCGGGGTTGACGAGATTCCTCTTCCTCGCCTCGAATAAGTCTGAGAGGAGCTTTGCGACGATCATCCCCTGGAGGTCTGGCGGAACTCCGGTCATGTCGATGATGGTGGCCTTCCCCCTCTGGAGGAGGTCGCCCAGGTCCGTGGGCCTGCCAGAAAATATGCCCAGCTCCGCCAGGGCTTCGAGATGGCCGATGAGCCCCCACTTGGCCTTGCTGGTGTCCTTCTCGGCCTGGACGATCACGTCCTCGAGCTCGTAGTCGCTTCCGTCGGCGCCGAGGATTTTTATCGCCTCGTAGAGGACACCTTTCTGGCTGTTTGTCACGTCCTCGGGGAGCATCGCCGAGATCTCCCGGGCGGTCATGTTTTTGCCGTTGAAGCGGAAGTACCGGTCGGCATGGGGGGCGTCTGCCTGGTTTGCGGGAGAGTAGACCGTCACGTCATAGCCCGTCGGCTTAACGTCGTACTTGGCGAAATCCCCTTTGGTGTTCTTCTGCTTCATCGAGGCGTACTCGCCATGAGGATCGATTATCAGAAGGGCGACGCCTTTCTCCAGAAGCTCCTCCAGGACCACCGCCGCGGTGTAGGACTTTCCGCTACCGGTTTTGGCAAGAATGCTGCAGTGCTTCTGGACGAAGGAATCGGCTTCGAGCTTAACCTTAAGGTCGTGCCCCTCGAGTAGGCCGATGTAGAGGTTTCCCTTCGAGAGGCCAAGGGCCCTCTCTATCAAATCGGCGTCGGCCCTCACGACGGGATCTCCAGGCCGGGGAGGGTTTGTGGGCATCTGCAGCTTTCCACCCGACGCAACCCCGATCACCCGGGCCAGGCCCAAAACCCGCTCTTTTGCCTCGGGATTCTCCTCGTCGATCATGCTGAGGCTGTAGGCGACGTTGGACCGGGTCACGTCCACCACCTGGGCGAAGATCCAGTCTTTTGAGCCGTCTTTTACCTTGACGTAACTTCCCCTGCTCGCCTTCCCCGCGATCAGGAACTTGAACTCGAGGGCGCTCGTCTCCCCCACGATAATTCCGATCTCGTCTCCCAGATTACCACCACGTTCTCAAGAGGCAAACCCCTCCAAGTCGCGAATGACTGAAACCATTCAGGTCAGCTTTTCGCCCACCCCACAAGAGCTTAACGGTACCTGTAACGATAACGGTCTTTTAGCATGCCTCCGTAGGCGAGGCCCGCGAGAAGGCCTGTTATGTGAGCCATGTGGGCTATGCTATCTCCAGACCCCATCATGGCGAAGTCGAGAACCGCAAAGAGGACCACCGCCGCCCTTATGCTCAGGGGTATAACGAAGAAGAGGAGCACCCTGATCTCCGGAGCGATCACGGCGAGGCAGCCCATCACGCCGAAGAGGGCGCCGCTCGCACCCATCATGTAGCCGGTCGGCACCACCGCCATCTGGCCGATGGCTCCGACAAGGCCGGAGATAATGAATATCTGGAGAAACTTCGACTCGCCCACCCTCCGCTCCAGCTCCGTTCCGAAGAAGAAGAGGAAGAGCATGTTGAAGAAGAGGTGCTCCATGTTCGCGTGAACGAACATGTGGGTGATGAGAGTCCAGGGCCGGGCTGCGACGAAGGCCGGGTTTAAGGCCAGGTAGTTGAAGGCGAAAGAGGGCGCCACAACCCTCACAAAAAAGAAGAGAACACAGATGACCAGAATCATGCCCGAATACGTCAGAGGGAGCCTGAAACCTCTGGAAGGGGAAAACCGATCGCCTTCCCAGGGGTCCGGGTCGTCCCAGCGATCATCGCGACCGCCTTCCCTCTGCCATCCGGCCTGAAGCGACAACCTTCCGATCCGGTTTCGTCCCAACCCCCCGAAGAATTCCTTCAACTCGATCTCACCTCACCAGAACTTCAGCCTTCGGCCCTTTCCTCTGGACGAGGACCTACAAATAGATGCTGGCGACCTGAATCATTCCACCACGTACTCTCCGTTCCGAAGAACGATGACGTAATCGGCGGAGTTTTTTAACGCGACGGAGAAGCCCGGCTCCGCCCCGAAGATCACCGTCTCCTTTCCGTGCTCCATCGCCTTCAGCAGGACGGGCTTGAAGTCGGCATCTCTCGTGACGAGAGCGATGGTGTCTATGATCGGGCCGTAGATCATGTCCATGGCCTCCACCGCCAGCTTCACGTCGACGTCGCTCGTGCAGATCACAGGCTCAAACCCCTGGTTTTCCACAGCCTCCACCAGCTTCTCAGAGGCGTACTGGTTGAGAAATACACGTCCTACCTTGATGTCGCCGTAGTCCTTCAGGATGTCTCTGATCTCCTCAAGGTCGATCTGGAACTCCTTTCGGAGCATGTTGGGCCCGTCCACCAATAGGCCGATTTTCTTCCTCCCCTTCTCCTTCTTGGAGCCCAGATATTTCATTATGTGTTCGAAGCGTATCGGCATCGGATCACTGGTCCATCTTACTTGCATAGTGGTTTCCGCATCGATCTGATATAATTTTCCGTCTTACGTCGACGAAAGAGGCCAGAAGAACGAGCTAGAAGTGTCGGATCAGACGCCGATAGGATTAGAGCCAGAGCGAACGCGAGGGGGCGGGAGCTTTCGGTTCCCGCTCAGAGTTTATATATCCTTTTCGCGTTCATGGTGGTGGCTTTTGCCACATCTTCAGGCGGAAGACCCTTGATCTTGGCGATCAAGTTCAGGCCTTCCAGAACGTATGCTGGCTCGTTTCTCCCCGTTTTTGGCGAGAGAAAGGGGCTGTCGGTCTCGATCAGAAGTCGGTCCAGGGGGACCTGTCTAGCCAGAACCTGGTGTTGGGCAGACTTGCAGACGACCGTGGCAAGGGATATGTAAAAACCCCGATCTACGGCGTTTCTCATCGTCCCCACGGTCCCGCTGTAGCAGTGAAAGACGACCTTGTTCAGATCTTTCACCATCTCGAAGGCCTCGTCCTCTGCGAGCCTTGCGTGGATCACCTGGGGGAGATCCAGCTCCCTCGACAAATCCACAACCTTTCGAAAGACCTCTCTTTGCCGATCTTGTCCCTTCTGGTCGGGGCATCGGTAGTAGTCAAGGCCCGCCTCGCCGACGCCGACGATCTCCTTTGCGTGAGCCCTGATCTGGTCGAGGGTGGCATCAACCTCCTCGTCGGTCATCTCGCCGAGGCCATTCGGGTTGAGGCCCAGGGTTGCGTGAATAAAATCGTACTTTCGTGCGAGTTCGAGAGTTTTCCTGTTGGTCTTGAGGTTGATCCCGGAGTTGATCATCGTCGTAACCCCTGCCTTTAGGGCCCTTTGGATCACCTCGTCTCTATCCTTGTTGAAGTTCTTGAAGTCGAGGTGACAGTGGGTGTCTGTCACCTCGTATTTTGCATCGCTCAATTTGCTTCTTCCTCCAGCAACATCAGTCTATTTATGGCGTTGATAAGCGCCTCCACCGAGGCCATCACTATGTCCTCTCTTGCGGACCGGGCCGTCACCTTCCTTCCGAGGCGGCTGTTCTCAACGCCGATCACCACCTCGGCAAGAGCGTCGGACCCGCCCGTTATCGCCTCGATCCGAAAGTCGCTGATCTTGACGGCGGCCTCATCCCCGAGGATTCCCCGGACAGCCTTAAGGGCTGCGTCGACGGGACCAACGCCGATGTCGGCGAGAACCCGTTCTTCGCCCCTGACCGTGGCCCGGACCGTGGCCGTCGATGTGAGGGTGTTTCCTGTCATCACCGCCAGCTCCTTTAAGATGACGGCCTGCTTCTCCTTGGCCAGCTCTCCAATGACGACCTCGGCGATCGTCTGGAGGTCGGCGTTCGTAACGCATTTGCCCTTGTCTCCGAGGTCCTTGACCCTGTCCAGGATCTCCTGGAGCTGGCTCTCGTTGGGAGCGTACCCCATCTCCTCAAGCGACTGCTTGACGGCGTGCTTTCCCGTGTGCTTTCCAAGGACGATCCGTCTCTTGTGACCCACCATTTCCGGCGTCATTATGCCAGGCTCGAAGGTGTCGGTCCGCTCCAGGACGCCGTGGCTGTGGATCCCGCTCTCGTGGGCGAAGGCGTTATCGCCGACGATCGGGGCGGTTCTCGATATCCTCACCTCCGAGAGCCGCTCGACGAGCTTTGCGGTCTCGACGAGGCGGGGGGTCTGGATGGAGGTCTTGGCCCCGTACATCGAGTGAAGGCACATCACAGTCTCGGCGAGGTTCGCGTTTCCAGCCCTCTCCCCCAGGCCGTTTGCCGCCACCTGGACTTCCCTAGCCCCCGCCTCGAAGGCAGCGAGGCTGTTGGCGACGGCAAGGCCGAAGTCGTTGTGGCAGTGGACGTCGACGACCATGTTTTTGGTGCTCTCGCAGATCTCCTTTACGAGCATGTAGAAGGTCGTTGGAATCGCCACCCCCACGGTGTCGGGGATGTTGATTATGTCACAGCCTGCCTCCTCCACGGCCCCGAAGATCTCCTTCAGGAAGGGAAGGGGCGTTCTGGTGGCGTCCATCGCCGAGAAGAGACAGGTCCTCCCGTGGTCCTTGACATACTCCACGGCCTCCACAGACTGCTTTATGATCTCCTCGCGGCTCTTTTTGATGGTGTGCTGGATCTGGATGTCCGAGGTCGAGACGAAGACATGGACCATGTCGACGCCAGCGTCGAGGGAGGCGTCGATATCCTTTCTTATGATCCTGGAAAGGCCGCAGACCTCTGCCTTCAGCTCCTCGCCAGCGATCTTCTTGACGGCCTCGAAATCGCCCCGGGAAGATACTGGAAAACCTGCCTCGATGACGTTCACACCGAGCTTGTCGAGCTGCCGAGCGATGGTGATCTTCTCCTCCGGGGTCAGGGAGACGCCGGGGGTCTGTTCACCATCACGAAGGGTGGTGTCGAAAATACGAACTTTTTCTCCACGCAGTGCTTCGATGTTATAGAAAACGATCCCACGCAGATGATTCTTGCGTCATGAGCCCTGAAATGGGCCCGGCCCTATAAAACTGTTTGCCAGAAATGGGTTCTTTCGCCCACCCCGGATGGGCGGGCGAGAGATCATGATCTAGGAAATACGAACTTCAGCTCTGCTCATCTGGAGCTGGAGCTTCTGCCGCCGTTTCTGCTTCCTGGGCTTCCTCTGCCTCTTCCGCCTTCGACGGTGGGGACACCAGCTGCGAGGTGACGGTGGGGGTGAGCTTGTGGCTCTCGATGTATCGGACCTCTTTGAGGTCGAGGAGCCTCATCGCCATCTCGGCGACGCCCCGCCTTATCATCGGCCACTCCTTGTAGTAGCTCATCTCCCAGGGGGAATCGATCTCGGCGACGTCGTCCTCCAGAATCTTGGCTTTGAGGTCGATCTTGGCGAAGATCCTGATCAGGTTCTCCAGCTTCTCCTGCCTCTCCTCGATCCTCTCAACGATGGTGTAATCGTACTTTACCGCCTTGTCGGCCAGAATGTGGTTGTAGTCGATCCTCGCTTTCCTCCCGATTATGCGGGTGAGGGTTCCCATCTTTCCGTCCACAGAAACCCGCATCCCAATCTCTGGCCTCTCCTTCTTGAACTTGGTAAGGGATATGAGCTCGACGTTCTCGGGGTCGCGAACCCCGTAGGCCTCCTCGGGGGGCACCTCCACGCTTCCCGAGCTTCCCATCTCCTTTCCGATCAGCTCGTCTTTGAACCCCGCCACCACGTCTCCCGACCCGACCACGATCAGGGCGGGACCGTACTCTACCCCGTCCTCGTAGATGTCGTTATTCATTGCAACATCCCGGTTCGTGGTGGATATCACCTGGCCGTCGACGCTCTCGGTGTAATCTACCTTGATGAAATCGCCATCTTTTACTGTCATCTTGAACTCCGTCCTTGGAAGGATAACTGTCTCAGCAGCCTTTCAGCCTTCTATATTAAGTAGTCTGCTATCTTCTCGGTGATGGGCTGCTCGCAGTAGACGCACCTCAACACCACGGGGTTTTTGCTCTTGACGAGGAGCTGGGACTTGATCGGTTCGTTGGTGTTGGATATGCAGGAGGGGTTCGGACACCTCAAAACGCCCACGATCAGGTCAGGCATGTCGACGGTGTACTTCTCGACGACCTGGCGGTTTCTGATGATGTTGATCGTCGCCCCGGGCGCGATGAGGGAGATCTTGTTCACCTCCTCCTCTTCCAGCTCCCGGTCCTCCACCTTGACGATGTCTTTTTTGCCGGACCTGCGGCTTGTCACGTTCATCAGGACGCTTATCGTCGCCTCGGTTGTCCTGTCGATCCCCAGGATCTTGAGGACGTTCAGGGCCTGGCCTGCGGGGATATGGTCGATGACCGTCCCGTTCCCTATGGGGGTCACCCTCAGCTTCATCTCAATCTCAGTCAAGGCGATCACCTATGAGCATCTTGAGAAGGGCCATCCTCACTGGCACGCCGTAGAAGGACTGCTTGAAGTAGACGGCGTGTTCGGTCTCGTCCACCTCGGGCGTGATCTCGTCAACCCTTGGCAGCGGGTGCATGATTATCAGCCCCTCTCGGGCCCCAACCAGGTTTTCGGGGGCGATCCTGTAGCTCTTTGCCACCTTCTGGTACTCGTAGGGGTCCGGGAACCTCTCCCTCTGGATCCTGGTGACGTAGAGGACGTCCACATCCCGGATCACCTCGTCCAGATCGTGGGTCTCATAGACTGAGGTCCCTTTGCCTGCCAGATCCAACTTGATCTGTGCGGGCATCTCGAGGGTTGGGGGCGAGACGAGTGTTATGTCGGCTCCGTAGAGGGCCAGGGCGTAGGCGAGGGAGTGGACGGTTCTGCCGTACTTCAGGTCGCCGACGAGGGCGATCTTGAGGTTCTCGAGGCTGCTCTCCTTCCTTATCGTGTAGAGGTCGAGGAGCGTCTGGGTGGGGTGGTGGCCTGCGCCGTCGCCGGCGTTCAAAACTGGGACCGGCGAGAACTGGGATGCCAGGCGGGCCGAGCCCTCCTTGGGGTGGCGGATGACGAGGGCGTCGGCGTAGGCCCCGATCACCCTGATGGTGTCGGCCAGGGACTCACCCTTGGCGATGGCGGACCCCTCGGCAGGCCCAAGGCTGAGGGTTTTGCCGCCCAGGCGCATCATCGCCGTCTCGAAGGAGAGCCGGGTTCGGGTGCTCGGCTCGAAGAAGAGAAGGGCCAGGATCTTTCCGGAGAGGGCCTCGCACTTCCCGCCGCGGGCGTAGGGCTCCAGGGACTCGGCCAGATCGAGAACGGAGTCGATCTCGTCGCGCGAGAACTCACGCATCGAGAGCACGTGCCTCTTCTTGAACATGTTTGGACCAACCGCTGCTTTGGGATATAACGCTTCTGGATCAGAAGAACTTGGAGGCTAGGGTCAGCCTCGTCTCGCAAGATTCCAAAACTGGACACCGCTTGCAGGGGGCTTCGCGCGGCCGGTCGGGAAGCTTTCCGCCCTGAATCCTTCTGACCCGATCCCTGATCCGAAGAACCCTCCTCCGGTCGGAGGTTCTGATATCGACCTCGCGGACCTCGCCCGCCCGCAGGTACTCGACCAGTCCCAGGTCCACCCGACGGTCCTGGCTTTCTTCGAGGAGCATGGCGTACCCTGTCAAACGAAGCCGGTCGCTACGCCAGACCCCCGTCTCAGGAGGACTGTCTGTCTTTATCATCGAGGGGATTGGGACCTGCCCTTTCCTCCCATCCTTCGCCCCTCTTGCCACGATCCGATCGAGCCTCCCGGATAGGCCGAGCCGATCAGACCTCAGGTCCACCTCGACCTCGCTTGGGGTTATCAGGTTGAGCTTCAGCAATAGCTTCGATGCCATATCCGGCAGGATCTCGCGGATCTCCCCAGCGGCTGCCTTGAGGTCGTGAAGGTTGATATCCTCCCCATAGATGACGGGAAGCTCGGACTCGGCCCTCTCAAGGTCATCCCGGAGCGAGGCTTCCAGGTCGATGCTCCCTTCCGGCTCGAACTCGGAGAGGGAGAGAGCCATCTCCCTCAGAAGGAGCTTGGTGGGGCTTTCAGATTCCGGCCAGACTGAGCGGCCCATCGCCTGGAAGTAGACGAGCCTTGGACACCGGAGGTAGAGGGAGAGGTCGGAGATTCTCACTGGTGGCGGCATGGTATGATGAATTGCGATCCATATTTAAAAAGATATTGAATGCTAGAGAAAGCGTTAGTGGTGCGATGTGGAGGCGATGCTATCTGCAAGGGGAGGATTTGATGAAGATCAGGGCAGCCCAGGGAACTCGCGCACGCTCATGCCAGCTTGTCTGATGGTCACTTGCAGTCTTCGAATTACACTCAAAAACCTTCTTATAATTTGGAATCGAAGTTATAATCTGAAATGGGGGTTTTTATGTCCACTCACGTCATCGACAGGCGAGCCTTTGGAATCTGGTTTGCGATCGCGATCGCCACAATTTCGATAATCGGGTTATCTCAGGGAGGTAGTGCAACCGTGGAGCCGGACGCTTCCAGGTTTGAGCTTCCTTTACCGACGGAAGACATCGATAATTATGAAAATTTCACTTCTAAGATACCGCTCGGCGAGGAGGCCCTCGAGCGGCTGGAGAAGAACGGGTTTGTGGTGATGAAAGACCCCTTTTCTCCAAACCGGGAAGATATCACAGCGCCCTACAAGCTACTCAAGAACCTTGAGGTTCCGATCTTCGTATCCTCCGACTCCCTCCTCCACATCTACCACATCCAGTTCGACGAGACCTTGAGGAGTATCGAGGAAGACCACTTTTACGACGACCTCTGGATGATCAGCGAATTGATGCTGTCCAGGTCCGAGGCGGACTACAACGTCTCTTCTGGCGAGGCGAAGGAGGCTGCCAAAAGGAACGTCGCCTTCTTCTCGGTGGCCAAAAGCCTTCTTGAGCCGAAGTCGGACCAGCTCTGCCAGGGAAGCAGCCGGGAGTGCGACAAGCGTAGCTTCGAGGGGTCCTACCCCTACTTCACGCCCGAAGAGCTGGAGGAGAGAAGCTTCGAGGTTCCGGCACTGGTGAAGGACGAGGTCGAGGCGGAGCTGGCCCTGATCGGGGCCCAGGCGGGGTTTGCCAAATCGCCCATATTCGGCTACGATGAGGACTACTCCCAGTACCGGCCCCGCGGCCACTACACCCGATCTGAGCGGCTCAAAAACTACTTCAAGGCGATGATGTGGTACGGGAGGATGAGCTTCCTTTTGAAGGGATGCGACGGAGGCTGCATCGTCTCCGAGAAGGAGGCGAGAATTCAGACCTTGGGCGCGAGCATGATCGCCAATAACCTCCTCAATGATCCCGACTCGAAGGATAAGTGGGACAAGATCTACAACGTCACCTCTTTCTACGTCGGCTACTCTGACGACCTTGGACCCTACGAGTACAACGAAGCCATTGATGCCCTCTTCGAGGGATCGGTCCCGGCTCGGGACTTTTCGGACTCAGATCTCGACCTTCTCAAGGCAAAGCTGGCGGAAAAGAGGCTGCCCCAGATCTACGGCGGAACCGGCGTCGACTCCCCGGCCTGTCAGGTTCAGCCGCCCTTCTCACCGGAGCAGGCCGACGAGTGCCTGGCAGCGACCGCCGGTTTCAGGTTCATGGGCCAGAGGTTCGTTCCCGATTCCTACATCTTCCAGAACCTGGTGATCCCCAACGTCGGAGGCTATTCCGGTGAGGGCGACGCCTTCACCCGAGGGCCTTACGGCCGCCACTTCCCCAGGGGCTTAGACGTGATGGCGATCCTGGGTTCAGCTCGTGCCGACGAGATCCTGGCCGCCCTCAACGACTCGAGCTACCAGAACTACTCGTCCCAGCGGGCCAAGCTCGAAGAGGAGTTCAACTCCTTCAGCGATGAGGACTGGCAGAAGAACCTCTACTGGGCATGGCTCTACTCCCTCCAGCCCCTCCTCGAATCGCCCGGACCAAATAGTCCCGCCTTCATGCAGACGACCGCCTGGCAGGACAAGGAGCTGACAACGGCTCTCGCCTCCTGGTCACAGCTTCGCCACGACACCATCCTCTACGCAAAGCAGAGCTACACCCTGAGGGCCATCGGCCTTCCGCCCGAGGAGCCTGAACCCCTCGTCGGATACGTAGAGCCCGTCCCCGAGGTTTACGGAAGGCTCCTCGTCCTTGCCAGAATGAACCGGGAGAGCCTCGACGAGGCCGGCCTTCTCGACGATGTCTCTCGCAGCTGCCTCGATAGCCTCGAGACGATCCTGGCAAGGCTGGAGGAGATCTCGATGGCAGAGCTTGAGGGCCGGGAGCTGACCGAAGACGACGTCGAGTTCATCAGCGATTTCGGCGAGAGGCTGAACGGAGCGATCTCCGGCGTCGACGAGAAGTCGAAGAAGACGACGATCGTCGCCGACGTCCACACCGATGCGAACTTGGGCCAAGTCCTGGGAGAGGGTGTGGGCTACGTGAGGCTGGTCGCCGTCGCCTACGAGCTCCCTGACGGTAGGGTTCTCCTGGCTGCAGGACCCGTCTTCAGCTACTACGAGTTCAAGCAACCGATGGGCGAGAGGCTCACCGACGAGGCCTGGCGCGAGATGCTGGCGGATAGACCGCCCGAGGATCCCGAGTGGACGGCCAGCTTCGCCGATTGGCTGCCTTATTCAGAACTGATGGCCACGGTGAAAGGGGAGAAGAGAGAAGCCGCAGCTGAAGAGAATGAAGATGAAGAAAGCGAAGAAGACGAGATCCAAGCCGAATCCGGCCAAGGCGCGGATATACGCCTTGAGGACTTCGAGGTGAGGATAGGCTGGAACCTGTTGCAGGGATGGTACGCCGACTGCACCATAACCCTTAGGAATACCGGCAACGCTGAGGGGACGGCGAATGTAGTCCTCGAAGACGGCGACGGAAAACTCCTCAAAGAGCTGGAGATCCTGGTCCCCCCGAAGACCGCCGTGACCGAGAAGGCGAGCGTCGACATCTCCGGAAACAGCCGAGATGTGAACTCAAAATTGGTGGAGTGAAGGGCGGCTCGATGGGAAGAGCCGTTCCTTCCGGCAAAAATGATAACAGGAGATGGGGAGAGACCCCCCTCAGATCAGGCCGATCTCCTGCGAAGGCGTTTGGGCCTCGGCTCTCTCCACCTTCACCTCCTTGTAGACGTAGAACCTGAGCGGCTCCTCTGGGCTGATCTCGTCCTGGTCGGCGGTCTTTATCCTGATGTTTCCCATCAGCAAAGAATCTGCGTTCTTGTAAAGGTCGATCTTGTTGTCCTCATTGTTCATCGCGATGGTCTTGGCGTCGGCGTCAACCGTCTGGATCTCCATCTTGTCGAAGGTCGTGTCCTCTTTGATCTCGAGGGGCGCATCAGAGATCTGCCAGACGCCGTTGACGATGGCCAGGCTCTGATCGGCGCCGCGATAAGCGTTTTTGAAGTGGACGGCTATAATCACAATATCTTCGGCACCGTTCAGGACCTTTTTGTAGGTGTAGGTCTTGTCCTGGACGGTTGCACCATCCTTGGAGGGCTCGACCGCGCCGGTATCAACGGGCTGGCCATTCTTTCGGAGTTCGAGGTTGACCTTGCCGGTATCGGGATCTATCGACGTGACCGTCAGCTCGTAGCCATCGGCGAGCTTCAGTGACGTGCCGGTGTTGAAGGTCCTCTCTTCGTCGTCGTCTATCAGGATCTTGCTGAGGAGCTCGTCGACCATCAGGTTGGCGTCGGTGGAGTCGTCGTACAGGTACGCCCACGCAGGAGTTCCCTCGACGTAAGCTGCGAAGTACTCGTCTGCCAGGAAGCCGATGGTCCAGTACTTGCCCCACTCTTCAAAGTCGAAGTCGTTCTGTTTGGCCTCCGTCTGGTAGACGACACCGTTCGGCTCTTCGAGAGCATCACCGGTGATGGTCATGGTGAGACTTTCCAGTCCGATGTTGTTGTCGATGTCGTAGTAGAATCCAGCGAAATTGGTGGGGTCCCATTCAGCCGTCGAGCCGTCATAGACGAGGGCGACGTTTCCTCTGATCTCGTAGGTTCCAGGCTCAGTGATCTCTTTGTATAGATAGAACCTGAGCGGCTCTTCAGCGCAGATCACGTCCTGATCGGCGGTCTTAATCCTTATGTCGCCCATAAGGAGCAGGTCCTTGTTCTTGTTGAGGGTTATCTTGTTGTCCTCGTTGTTCATCATGATGGTCTTTGTGTCGGCGTTCACCGTCTGGATCGTCATCTTGTCGTACTTGTTGTCCTCCTCGACATCGATTGGCGCGTTAGAGATCTGCCAGATGCCATCTACAATCGCAGCGTTCTGGAGGCCTGCCTCTTCGCCATGGAACACCGGTCCCTTGAAATGGACTGCTATGATCACGATCTCTTGAGTGGCTCCGAGATCTTTGGTGTATGTGTAGGTCTTGTCTGTAATGGTGGCGCCCTCTATTGAGGGCGATATCAAGGTGGAGTCGACGATCTCACCGTCCTGTGTCAGCTCCAACCAGATGTTTCCATAGGTATCAATTCCCTTGATCGCCAGCTCGTAGCCCTCTTCCAGCTTCAGGG
>CAZNGI010000054.1:0-14503 GCA_964572505.1 uncultured Methanotrichaceae archaeon
CCTTCATAATTTTCCCCGCAAAGGCGATGTAATTCCTAATATATGTTCCATTATTAACACCCCACACGCTTCAAATATGCACCCCTATAAATAGGCGACCCATACCAAACCGACCAAAACCAGCTCAATCCCGTATAAGAACAACACCACATCCCTCTCATACGCCTTTGTCTTCAAGCTTTTGAGCGTGATTATCGCAAGATGCGTTATGTGATATGTCCCATTGTAGGGCCTCTCCAGGCTTCCGTCGTCGTTCACCTTCCCGAAAGCTTCAGCCTTAAATTTACTTCTAGATACCAGAACTGCATCCACAAAATAAGGCACGAATAGCAGAACCGCGATCTTTTCCATATCCCCCAGGATCGCCAGGCAGGCGACCAATGCCCCGACCGAGTAGGTCATCGAGTCCCCTGGAAAGACCTTGGCAGGATACCAGTTGAAATACAAGAAGGCCAGCAGCGCTCCAACCATGCAGAAAGCCAGCACTGATACCCCGATTTTGTTGTTCACGTAAGCCACGTAACCCAAGGTGGAGAGGATTATCGCGCCCATCCCCGCCTCCAGGCCATTGTAGCCTGCCAGCATGTTGTACGCGTTTGATGCTCCCACTATCCCGATGGGCACTATCGCCAGGGGGTAGAGGATTCCCCAGTCGACTGGCCCCAGAATTGGAAGGTTCATGGTTGAGTGGCCCGCGTTGATCACCATGATCGGCACGGCCGCCGGAATGGTTAGAAGGGGCTTTTTCCACTGAGTTATGCCCTTCTTCCATCCCAGGATGTCGTCCAGGATACCGATGATGGTTATCATCAGCACCGTGCACAGGACGGCAAGAATGCTCAGGTAATCTTGAGATTGGTAGTAAAAGGTGTTTATGCCGATGTACACCAGCACTCCTAGAACGAACCCGAAGACCACTCCCACGCCGCCCATCTCCGCTACCTCGGGCTTATTGGGCTTGTTCATGTCTTTTCCCACGATGCCGATCGACCTTGCCTTCCCGATCCACTTCTGAGTCATGAAAAGGGTGGCCAAAAGGCTCGTCAGCACGCTGGCGTAAACGACTTCGTCCATCTTACCAAGTGGAGCCTACAAACGAGAGATTTAGATAAACCTTTCCCCACCTCTTTCCTGGATGTCCGAATAAGATGAGACCTCATCTTCGGATCTGAAAGAAAAATGGATCTCATGATGGTGAATTCAAATTAAATTAACTCCCGTATTAATGGCATAATATTCTTGGATTTATTATTCATGCGCTGCTGGAAACATCTGGCGCGATATCGCTTCTTCCATAGAAGACGTATATCCTGAAACCTGTAGGCGTAGCGCCGTAAACTGAAGTCGCGCCGCAGGTCCGCCAATGGTTAACGTTTCCTCCCAGGGACGTCATGTAGACCGGCGTCTCTGCAAACCCGGCACGGCTGGTGTTCACGTCCACGTATAGGCCCGTCTTCCCGTACTGCTCCCATTCGGTGGCGCCAGGTTCTGTTGATCCTGCTGCTGCCTTTGGTCCAGAAATCCCGATCCACTGGACGTGCCATCCCCAAGAATTGGCGCTCTTCGGCGTGAGATCCTTCATTTCATTCTTGAACTCGAATATGCAAGCTCCGTCGTCGTAGACCTTTCTGTAGTAATCCTCTGAAAACTCGAGGTTAAATACCGGATATATGCTGTGATGCCTGGCGAAAGGTGGAACGTACCCTGGTCTGGAGAGAGATACGTTCGAAACGTAGATCAGAATGGTCATGTCTTCTGATCTTTTCATGGTGTTTATCACCGCAGAGCTGCTTGGATCGGCGGCCAGGTCTCGGAAAAATCGACCGTTATATGGAGCGAAGCCATAATACATCTGGGGGCCCATGATCTGATTTGCAACTTCTATTCCAGCGATCGGATACGTCCACCCTCCGGTCTCGTCAGGGTTGATGCATATGGCATCGCCGTAACCCTGATCGCCGAGCCAGAGCATCGCCCGGTAGTCCTCCTCTGGAAGCGCCCAAGAGTTCGCATAGCTGTAGAATATCACTCCCATGGAGGCAGTCCCTACAACCAAAATCAAGAGAACGAACCTGGGCTTCAATCTGGGTGCTGACGCCTCCATGGAGGATACAGCAAAAGCCGCAAGGATCGACAGAGGCAGGTACAGCTTGGAGAGGACCCTATCAGCAGTGGTGTCGAAAGAGTAGATCCCAGTATCCGAGATTATGACCATGGCGACAACTGCCACTGCCCAGGATATGGCCAGCTTGTCCAGCTTATCCTGGCGCAAGAGAGCGATCGCCACCCCGAAAGCTGACAGGAGTGCAGGGTACCACCTCGAGACGTACTCGGTGGCTAGCTCTCTGTTGGTGGCCACCGAGATGAGGAACCCGGGCTCATGGACCTGGAAAAGCTTGGCCACCATCAAGAGCGAGAGGATAGAAGCGACGATCACGTAAAGGACGTGCTTTCTCTTCAGATGAGTGAAGAGAAGCCAGACCGCGACTATACCCACCAGATAGCCCAGAAACCTGGTATGAGTAAAGACGATTCCCAAAAGGATCAGGGGCAGAAGCCTCCTGTCCACCAGGGCGGCGAGGATCGCCGCCACCAGGAGCATCTCCGCCGTGGCCGAAGGATACCCCCCCCATATCAGGTACATGTAATGCTGGGGGAAGAGAAAGCAGGCTATGACGAAAGAATATAGGGCAAAGTCTCCACCCTTCATCTCTCTCACGATGGAATAGAGTAGCACAGGCGTGAAAGCGGTCATCAATACCGGTACCGTCTGCACCACGTCCATTATCGGGAAGATCTTGGCCCAGTAATACGCGTAGAAATGAAAGCCCTTCGGATAGTACTCCCAATAACTTCCCAACGGGTATACGCTGACGGGCACCAGCTCCCCGTCCAATAGCATCCGGATGATGGAGGCGTGAGCGACGGCATCGCCACCCATCCACATGATGATCTTATCGAAGAATAGCAGGCCGAACAACAAGTACAGCGACCCTGTGCCCAACGCCAACCAATCATCGCGATCCAACCCCCCACGAATTCGGTCCCTATAATGTACTGACAGAGCTGCTCCCACCAGGACCATACCCATCTGCAAGAGGAAGGTATTAAACCCCAAAAGGTTGGCCAGAACGCCAAGAAGCGACAGCAGGACGTACCCCAGGACAAAAGAGAGGGCCATTTTGGTAAGCCACCTCCCCTTCCCGGTGAACCTGAAAACCAGGGGCATTCCGCAGATCAGCGTAACCCCCAGAGCTGCCAAAGCTAAGGTGACGTTCAGTATCAATTCCAGCACCCGAACCTGGCCATCCAACTATCTCGGTCTTTATTATATCTTCCCCAGAACTCCGCCCAAAAGGTAATATGTGCTCATCTCAATTCTGAGGTTTAATGCAGACGTTACAGGCCCTTCTGCTGGGAATCCTCCAGGGCGTCACAGAATGGCTTCCCATCAGCAGCGAAGGCCAGACCTTGCTGGTGATGATGAGCTGGCTTGAGATATCTCCCGAGGCCGCCTTCTCTCACTCCATCTTTCTCCATCTCGGGACCATGACCGCAGTGATCGTAAAGTTCAGGCGCGAGTTCTTGGAGGTTCTGCAGGACCTGGACTCTGCTCTCGCCAGGACGGTGATAATAGCCACCATCTTCACCGGAGTCTTCGGCTTGCCGCTGTACTTTCTCGTCAGAGACGCCTTCACCGACGGAAAGACGGCCACCTTCGTCATCGGATCTCTTTTGATCACAACAGGACTTCTTCTCAGATATCAAGGAGCAGGAACAAAAGGGCTCGACGGTATAACCACAAGAGATATGATAATTCTGGGACTTGCTCAAGGGTTGGCCATACTTCCGGGGGTATCCAGATCCGGGACCACAATAACCGTGCTCCTCATGAGAAAAGTTAGGCAAGACCTCTCTTTGACGCTGTCCTTCATGATAAGCGTCCCCGCCGTTCTGGGGGCCGTGATATTGGACCATTCATATGCATCCATCCCATTAAAAACTTCTGCGGTCATGTTCCTGGCTTCTTTAATCGCCGGATACCTCACCATGGACCTGCTGGTAAAATTCGCTCAAAGAATAAACTTCTCTAAATTTTGTATAGCTTTGGGTGTGTTCACCATAGCCGTAACCGTGATAATATGACCGTCCTAAATTCAAAGAAAAAGGATACTTCATGATATCCCCAAAGAACCTGGCCAGGCTCCTCGTCGGCCTCCTTCTCATCGCAGCTCTGCTCTACAGGTTCGACCTGGGCGAAATCCTCCTCAACATGCGCTCGGCAAGGCCCAGGTACCTGGCGCTAGGGATCCTGGCCTACGCCCTCACCTTTCTCGTCCTGACCGTCAGGTGGAGGATGATCCTGTCCGGGATAGGAGAACGACTCCCGCTCATCGAGGCTTATCAGGCCTTTGCGGGCGGCGTGCTGTTATCGGACTTCACCCCCGCCAGGATAGGCGATTTATCGAGGCCGCTCATGGTAAGAGATCGTGTAGACCTTAGCAGGGGGATTCTTTCCGTGGTCATAGACCGGTACGCTGACATCCTGACCATCGGCTTGCTGGGAACTTCCGGGCTTCTGCTCTTTTCAGACATGTTCAACTTTCATCTCGCCGTCGCCATCTTGCTCTTCCTGGCGGCGATCCTCTCGGCTTCCCTCTTCTGGCTGAAAAGGCCCTTCGTAATAAAAGGATTGGAGTGGCTGGGAAGCAAGAGGCTGACCCAAGCCGCCCATCGCCTAGACGAGTCTCTCAGCGCCTTGGACAACCTTTCGGGTCTCATGACCAAATCAGTGCTCCTGACCATGATCGCTTGGCTTCTCCACGCATTGAGGCTGGTTCTGATCGCAAAATCGGTGGGCTACAATGTCCCCCTTTACATGCTCTTCTTCCTCCAGCCGCTGGTGAGCGCCCTATCCCTCATACCGATAACCGTATCTGGGCTGGGCCTGGTGGAGGGCGGCATTGCAGCCCTATTATCCCGGTTCGACGTCCCCTTGGCCGCAGGGATATCTATAGCCCTCCTCGACCGGGCAGTGACCACGGCCTTTCACCTTCTCGTCGGGGGAAGATACGCCACCAGAATCCTATAATTCAGCCAACTTGTCAAGGTCCTCCTTGACGATGATCCAGAAGTGGATCTCGTACTCGGACAGAACTGGTGCCCTACCGAACATCGTCTGCTCGCTGATCACCGTATCGTTTAGACCCCGGATCTCCGACTCCAGAGACGATACTTCCACAGACACTTTCTTGAATTTGTAACGATAATCGGTATCCGTAGACCGACGCAGGATATCCAAATTTCCGCGATCGTTCTTGATCTCCCAATCCTCCCGTTTGATCTTGTATCCAAAGCTCGAAATCGAATCCAGATCGTTGGGAACGACGTTGTAGGGATTTCCCACGCGAATTATTTCGCTGTTATTCGTCGTGAAGGACTCTTCCAGATCAGGATCGAATATCAGCAATCCAGTATGTTTTTGAATGCCGTCGACGGAAAGCTCTATGGGAAATATCAGCTTGTCGGGCATCTCCACGTCGATCTGTCGGGTTGAGTTGTTCGCACCCCAGGTGATCACCGAGTAACCTTTCGGCGTTGTGATGATGTTGACTCGCTCAAACCCTGCACCCTGACTTGTGACCATGCCGAGACGCTCGTCCAGCTTCAGCCTGGACACCTTCACGATCGGCGAATCGATCCGTACCAAGCTCGAGTTTTTGGGAACGAGGCTGACATCTATGGTCTTTTCGTTCCCCTTTGCCGGGTTTCCTTCCTCTGACAGGGAATCTTCGGACAGCAGCTTGAATTTGCCTGAAGTTACGAGCTGATTATCATACGTAACGTTGTAATCATAAGTTGTAGTGTCTCTCTCGTGAGATACCACCGTGAACGCAAAATTAATCTCTTCATCTACGTCGACCATTCGCGGAAGCTCGGTGTGATCCTCAAAATAAAGTTCGGAAAAACCTTCTGATGTGTTGCTCGACAATATCAGAGCTCCGATGATGACCATTCCCAGCACACAGGCAGCAACTATCCCGTATATGATCGTCTTGTCGTTATCCCCCATGTTGGCACAAATAGCGACTGAGGGCATATAACCTTTTTTGAGACTGGCGGCTGAACTCGTGAGTTAATCCTCGATAGCACCCGCCATTCATCAAAGCTCATGGCAAGGTTAAAATCGGATCCGACATGAAAAAGGCCTGATGTCTGAACTTCGTGATCTTATGGCGGTCATAATCTTCGTCGTCGTAGCCGCCCTCTTTATAATGGTCCCTCCCTTGAACGAGACCCCCATAAGAGCGGTGCTCGGTTTTCCTCTTGTCCTCTTCGTGCCGGGATACGTGCTGGTATCAGCTTTGTTCCCGGAAAAAAGCGAGCTCGACGTCATAGAGCGCCTGGCCCTCAGCATCGGCCTCAGCATATGCGTGGTGGTCTTCATCGGGCTGGGATTGAACTACACTCCCTGGGGGATCAGGCTCGGGCCCATACTTTTCTCCATCGCCGTCTTCACCTTCGTATTCACGGCAATAAGCGCATACAGAAGAATCAAGACGCAAGATATCGAAACGACGCCGAATTGAGACTGCATGGGACTTGTCATAATCACAGATAGGGTTTCGGACAGCTCAATGAACCATAACCACTATCGTTTCAGGCGAACGGTACCCGCGCGACCCGATCCTGAAGGGATCGGGCGCATTCGACTTTTGGGCTCAAAGTCAACGCCGTGAGTAAGCCTTCACCAGCTCGTCGATCCCCTCTCTGAGGGCGTACCGAGCCTCAAAGCCGAGGATCTCTTTCGTCTTCGAAGTGTCCGCCAGTGTATGCATCACATAATTTTTGATCGGGTTTTCCGTGTACTCTGGCTGAAGGTCTGTATTCATCTTCTCGTTCAGCATCGCGACCACCTCGTCGAAGCTGTAGCTCTTCCCAGTGCCGACGTTTAGAATTCCGTGGTAATTGGACTTGATGGCGAGCCTCAAGGCCCTGACCACGTCCTTTACGTAGACGAAATCGCGGGTTTGAGAACCGTTCCCGTAGATCAAGGGCTGCTCGCCTTCCATGATTTTCCAAAGGAACTGGGTCACGATGTTGGCGTACACCCCCTTAGCCGCTTCTTTGGGGCCGTAGACGGAAAAAAACCTCATGCTCACAGATTTGACGCCGAAGACCGTCTCGTAAAGCTCTGCGATCCGCTCCATGCAGAGCCTCGCCTCGGTATAATAGTCGGTGACTTTGATGGTCATATCTTCCCGGTGTGGAGGCGTCAAGCCGCTATATACAGAAGAGGATGCAGCGTAGACCACCCTGCACCCCGCCTGCTTGGCGAGCTCCAGGACGGCAATCATCTCGTTGATGGCATCACCTACCAGGAAGGGGTCTCTCCTGTAGATCGAAGAAGATGACGGGATGCCAAGATGGTATATGGCGTCGGGATGGATATCAAGGTCGGACAGGTCCGAGCAGTCGGCCTCGAGGACCTTCAAGCTCCCGTCCAGATCCTTCAGGTTATCAAGGCTTCCGGTGCTAAGGTTGTCCACAACCGCCACATCTTCGCCGGAATCAAGAAGATCCTCAACCAGATTGGAGCCTATGAAACCAGCTCCGCCCGTCACAAGCGTGCTCAATTCACGTCCACCCTAACCTTTCCTGATTAGATCGATCACGTTTGACCAAATCGATCATATTATTTCTAACTGATGCAACAGCTTGATGCAACGGCGCATGAGCTTCCCTACAGCGCCATCTCTTCGTATATCCTCCCAATCTCGTCAGCGATGAGGGACCAGTCATACCTCTCTGCGACCCTTCTCGACGACTCCGAGAGGCTCTCGTAACGGTCGTCCTTTAAAAGTTTGAAGATGGCCTCCGCCATCTCCTCTGGAGTTGGGCCGCAGACGAATCCGTTCAGGCCGTCTTCCACCAGATCTGAGGCCGCGTTCATATCGGACCGCACCGTTACGACAGGAAGGCCGCACGCATTTGCCTCCAAAAGGACGATCCCAAAGCCCTCCCTCTCCGAAGGGAGAACAAAGAGCTTGGAAGCCCTCATAGCCTCCACGACGCCCTCCTGCCCGTCCGAAAAACCCATGAAGTGCACTCTCTCCTCCAACCCCAAGGATCTGGCCAGGTGAACCAGGCGTTCCCTTTCAGGACCTTCGCCGAATATCGCGCCTTTGATCGAGGGCAGATCTTCCTTGACGAGGCTCATCGCCCTCAAAAGCAAATCGACCCTTTTATGCTCCAGGAGCCTTCCGACATAAAGGACGTCGTAGATTTTCTCATCGAGGCTCGACCTCTGAAAGGCTGATATGTCAACCCCGTTCGGCACGACCTCCATCTTCTCGCTCCTTACGCCCATGAAGAGCAAATCCTGTCTTACCCTTTTAGATACCGGGATTATCTTATCCGGAAGACGAACCGTCAACCTCTCGATCACCTTCCCGAATATCCCCTTCCATCCTAGATACTCGAGCCAGTAGTCGCCCCATACCTCGTGCCAAGTTATGACGAGCGGTGTCCGTTTCAACGTGGAGAAAAATTTTGCGGAAAAGCACGGAAGGTACGGAAACTGCTGCGAATCGATGACGTCAAAATCCCCTTTGAACGACCAGAGCAACTTCCATGAAAAATAAATCGCCGTTTTTACGGATCTCTTTCCATCGACGTAAAGGTTCACGGGATCGCATACGCCATGCAGATAAACGCCTTCTCTTCTGACAATGTCATCACCCTTCCAGTATTTCATCCCGAATATATGCACTTCGTGACCCCTATCCGCCAGCCTTCGAGAGATCTCCCAAACCCTCTTTTCAGCGCCACCTTTCACATGAGGGTATATTACGTCGTGGACATACGCGATTTTCATGATAATCGAGCCGAATATGGGGCTTTCCGTTCTCCTCCTTCAGCCTTAAGAGGCCCTCATCACCGGACCTCATCACCGATTTCCGTTCTCGGAGTTCAGCAACAGCAAACTTATAAAGATCGCCGAAAATACCGTCTGAATTCCCATTATGGTGAGTATCATCGCCATCACAGATTTCTGGACCTCCTGGAGAGATCCGTATCCAGCCTCCATCCAGCTGAGGATTACGTTCAGTCCGAGAACTACGCCCCCCACCAGAAAAACCGTCCCCACGATCAGCTCCCGTTCCAGGGAATGATAGCTGGTCAGCCTCTTTGCGAGACGTCCCGGACTCTCGACCCCATAGGTTTTGCCGAAAGCCGCGATGTACACCCCCGAAAGTAGCGTCTGATACCCTATTATGAGCAGCATGCCGCCCAGGATCAGGGAATGCATCCTCAGTTCTTGAGTGGGCTCCTGCATCAACACAAAGAGGGTCAGGGCGAGGCCGAGGACCAGGGCGATGGACCCGGGAACGAGAAGAAATGGCGTCGGCCTGTATAGCATCATGAACCTCAGATGCCTCCAGCCGTCGGAGAGGGAGTGAAGCTTCGAGGCGCCCTTTCGCTGATGGTAGGTGATGGGCACCTCTGAAATTCTGAGCTTTTTCCGCGAGGCCTCTATCACCATCTCGGAAGCGAACTCCATCCCTCCAGCGTGAAGGTTCAGCTTTTCCAGAGACTCCTTTGATATGGCCCTCATGCCGCAGTGCGAATCTGAGATCCCCACCCCAAATAGCCGGTTTAGCATCCAGGTGAGGAGGGGGTTTCCGATGTACCTGTGGAGGGCCGGCATCGCCCCTTTCTTGATCCGACCTTTCAGCCTCGTTCCGATGACAAAATCTGCCTCTCCGCTTTCAAGAAGCCTTATGAACTCGGGCATCTCGAGGGGATCGTAAGTCAGATCCCCATCCATGATGACTATGTACCTGCCCTGAGCTTGCTTGAACCCCGCAAGGTAAGCGTTGCCGTATCCCAGCTTCTCCGGCCTTACCACTTTCGCACCCAAAGATCGCGCGACATCTGGCGTTGAGTCCGTAGAGCTGTCAGCTACGATGACCTCCCCCTCGATCCCCATTCCATCGAAGACTTTCATGGATCTCTGGATGCATTCTCCGATCGTTCCTTCCTCGTCTCTTGCTGGGATGACCAGGCTCACAAGTGGCACAACCGAAGACTGTAGCTCTCTTAGATAAATTTTTCCACTTCCTGGTTTGGCGGTACTGCTCCTTCAAATGGTTGATATTCTGTGATAGGGACAAGCCAACAGCTCCCTCAATGACCTGTTGTGGTCTGTCAAACCACATTCTTCCGCGGGGATGCTTTTTCTTTTCCTCCCAAGACAATCCAAACTTATCTGGGATCCATGTCCTCTGCAGAAGTTGAAGCGGGCAAAGTACAGAGTCGTTTGCTTATCCAGCTCAGAAATCTTCTTTGAGAATCCTATCGTCTTCCTGGATATGCGGTTGTTGTCCTGCCTCAACGTCAAGTTCTGTCTCTCAACCAGGCTTGTTGAAATGTCCTTTGGATCGATATCCTTCCCGAAGATCACCTTCTTTTTGACCTCTCTTACAACTTCTCCAGCCTCGGACTTTATGACCTGAGCACATCTCAGCCTATCATCGATCACCAACTTTGGCTTTCTTGGTCTTCCTCTGTTTTCCAATGGCGTGAGCGATCACAAGACGGCATTCTGATGCGAAGCTCGCCCAGATCGAGGTCCCGTCGTCTTCATAACGCTTCCATTCTCGGTACTTGTTTTTTTGAACGAAGGTCCAAAGCTCGTCAAGCTCGACCTTTGAGACGACGAGGTCTCAATGCTATGTGGACCTCATCTTCTTCTGTCCTCAGATCGTAAAAGACGCTGTTAGTCCTTCCGCAGAATACTCGACCACAGCTGCGGCAGATGTACTTTTGGACCTTCCCGCTTTTGGTCATATATGTACCGTTACCGATAACGTTTCCTTTGCCGGTCGCCCCGTACAAAGTACAATCTTCGTTAGGACATGGCACATATATGTGAACTTTGGCTTTGGACCCCTTCTTGCCATATTGCTATCTCCAATTATAATAGTAAATTACAAGTATAAAAATCGACCTATTAGAAGGTCACGACCAGTTCTTTTGTTCCGTTGGAACTTCAACTTTCCCGTCCGCTCTGTCGTTGTTCAGAGATCCTCAAGGATCTGGAGGATGACCCCAATTGCACGACACAGTCTCCGGGCTTAAAGTCCGTTCATCTTATTGGAACCTAGCGAAGAGGAGGTAGTAAGCGGCAACGCCCGCATAATCCCCGAACCTGGAGAGGATCTCCTCCGCCTCCCCAGCCGTGGCCCTCTCTCCCCCCTTGTAGAAGAGGCCGACGGCGTCTCTTATCCCCAGGTCGTCGATGGGGACGGCCTCAAGCCTTCCAAGCCCCCTCACCAGGACGTAGTCGGCGGTCCACCTGCCGACCCCCCTTATCGATACGAGGATATCTCTCGCCTCCTCCGTCGTCATTTTCTTGAGGGACTCCAGGTCCAGTTCTCCCGAGAGGGCGCCTTCTGCGATCCCGAGGATGAAGCGGCTCTTATTCATGCTCAGGCCCAGGTCTCTGAGGTACTGGGGGTCGAGGCCTGCCAGCCTCTCGGGCGGGGGGAAGGCGCTAAACTCGATCTCCCTGAACTTCACAGGCGGGCCGAGGCGCTCCACCAGCCTGTTCTGGAGGACGTGGGCGACCCGAAGGCCGATCTGCTGCTCAATTATAGCGATCACCAGGGCCTCGAAGACCGTGGCGGTTCTAGGGGGCTTCAGGCCGCAAAACCTCTCCGCCAGGGGCGCGAAGACCGGGTCCGCCGCCGCGTAAAGGGGCCGAAGGTCTAGGTCTGATGAGAGAATCCAGGAGGCAAGATCGGTGGCCGCAGAAACAGAAGAGGGCTCAGTGTTTCGTTTCGTCCCTTGAACCGAGCCCGAGCCGGGCGAGGGATCCGACTCCTGTATGAAAAGACGCGCTTCGATCTGGCCCTCCTGCTCGAAGACCTCCAGCAGATGGGGCGTGCCCTCCTCCTCAAAGCACTTGTAAAGGACACCGTCCAGAAAAGCCGAATGGGTCCACTCCTCAAACCTGGTGTAAATGCTGCAGCTCAGGCCGAAGTCGAAGGGCTGGAGGGGCTTGATGGCCCCCTGAGAGATCGGGATTATCTGGCCGTCAATTTTGCTCTTCATATGTAGCCTCCCTTCAAAGGGCATCCGAGCAAGACCAAAACCTCATTTTTTTCCCGCCGCCTCGTTCAGGGATCTGTTGCTGGGATTCTCGAAACGCCCTTTTTTATCTCATTCTTGCCGACCTTCCTCAATAGGTAGGCTGTGCATATCCCACCCAGGAGCGTGTGGAACCAGAGCTGGGCGACCCTCGCGAGGATCGTGACAGCTGCAGCATCGTGAAGCGATACCCCCACGGTGGTGAAGAGAGCGGTCATGAGGATGTCGACGATGCCCAGGCCCCCCGGCAATATAAGGGGCAGGTTCTGGAAGACCATGATCACCGAGTAGACCGCAAATATGGCGAAGATGGGAACCTCCACCCCTAGGGACCGAAAAGCAGCGAAGGCCACCAGGTTCAGAGAAAGCCAGCCCGCAAAGGCCCAGAAGGAGCTTAGGACGAGGGGCCCGTTCCTGTTTCTGAGAAGCAACATGCTCTGCTGGAACTGGCGGGTTATGCCGCAGTAAAAGTTCCTGTTGACGCTTCTGTGGAAGATCCACTCCACCTTGTCGATGACGGCGTTGACCATCCTATGGAGCAGGTTCTCCGAGAAGCAGACCCCTACGAGGAGGACGCCCACCGATACCATGAGGAATATCATCGAAAAACAGGTGGTGAGAGCCCAGGAGGGAACTTCATAATAGAGGACGAGGTAGGCAAGGCCCAGGGACATCCCCAAAACGAAGGGGATCGCCGTGATGATCCTGGTGGCGGCGACGCTGGCGGTGCAGGAGTCAAGCCTCGCGTTTCCCGCGATTTTGTTGAGGAAGTAGAGGCGGGCTGTCTCGCCCGATACGCTTCCCGAGGGGATCAGGTTGTTCAGAAATATGCTGGACATGTAGATGAAGAAGACATCCGTAAGGGAGATCCGGTAGTCCAGCTCCTGGACCACCGTCTTCCAGGCGAGGGCGTTGAAGACCACGTCCAGGAGGGATAGAAGAAACGCCAGGCCGAAGATCGCCAGGTTCACCTGCGCCAAACTTGCGGTGACCTCGCCAAACCCGAGGTGGTACAGGTAAGCGAAGTAGGCGGATAGCCCCAGGACCACCAGTCCCGTGGACTTCCGGGCGTTGATCGTCGGCAGCTCTACATCTTGGACCACACCGCCCAGGGAGGCTTTTGCCGTAGAAATAGTTATCTTTTCTCCTTTCTGAATATAATCGCTAATCACCCATATCGGCACGAGTATTTCGAGGAGGATGGCAATTGCACAGATGGAGGCCGGAAAAGTACGAGAGAAGCTCCTCGGCCCAGAAGCTTTGGGCTGAAGAGCTGATATCCAAGATCGAGGTCGAGGGCAGCGAGAGGGTTCTTGACATCGGGTGCGGTGACGGCAAAGTCACCGCCAGAATCGCAGATCTTGTCCCGAGGGGATCGGTCCTGGGGATCGACAGCTCAGAAGAGATGGTCCGATTCGCTAAAGAGAAGTTCCCGGCCGAGGGGCACCCGAACCTTCGTTTCCAGGAGGCTGACGCTCGCGACCTCGAGTTCGATGAGGAGTTCAACCTGGTGGTCTCCTTTGCCGCCCTCCACTGGATCGCCGACCACAAGCCCGTCCTTCGGGGAATCGGGCGGGCCCTCAAGCCCGGGGGCAGCGTCTTCCTCCAGTTCGGCGGTCGGGGGAATGCCGCCGCGCCCCTCGGAATCGCCGACAAGATGACCTCGGAGGAAAGGTGGAGCCCTTATTTCGAAGGCTTCGACTTTCGATACGGTTTCTTCGGGTCCGAGGATTACCGAGTCTGGCTCGCGCAGTCGGGCCTTCTGCCCCAGAGGGTCGAGCTGATCCCAAAGGACATGATCCAGCCGAGCCCCGAGGCCTTTGCAGGCTGGATCGAGACGACGTGGCACCCCTACCTCGAACGGGTGCCCGAGGACCTCCGCCGGGACTTCGTCCTCGAGATCGTGGACCGATATATTCGTGAGCACCCTCTCGACACCGAGGGGAGGGTCCACGTCCAGATGACGAGGCTTGAGGTGGTGGCGGAAAAAACTCGGAGCTGAATGCAAAAATCAGAATCAGCTCTTTTCCTCTTCGGCCAGCTCTTCGCCTGTCGTCTCTTCCTCTCCGCCCACCTCTTCCACCGACCTGCCGGTCAGGGCGGAGTTCGGCTCCGCCTCCAGGATGTCGAGATCGGGCCTAGCCCAGTCGTCTTTCATCTTCACCAGGATCCAGCGCTCGTTCTTCCCTCGGCCGGTCCTGGTGAGGGCAAAGCCGCCCAAGAGCTTTTCGCCCTCCAAAAAGACGGTGGCGTGGCCCTTCTCCAAAGCGGCGGCCATCGGCACCTCCTCCCCGTCGGTCTTGGTGGTGTTCTCATAGGTCCCGATGTCCCAGACGATCACTGAGCC
>CAZNGI010000055.1:0-9170 GCA_964572505.1 uncultured Methanotrichaceae archaeon
GGTATCGGCTCGGGCAGGACGATCCCCAGCTTCTTCTCCGCGGCGAACTTCTTCAGCTTCTCCAAAAGCTTCGGCTTTTGGCCTGAGAAGCTGTACTCGAAGACCTCACTGATGGAGGTGACCGGGATGATCTTGATCCTGTCCTTGAAGGTATCGTCTATGAGGACGTCACCCTCGTTGGACTTGGGGATCAGGACGGTGGTGATCCCGGCCAGGGCCGCGGCCTCGATCTTCTGGGTGACGCCGCCGACGGGCAGGACGTCGCCCCTCACTGAGAGGGAGCCGGTCATGGCTATGTTCTGCTTGATGGGGACGCTCTCAAGGGCGGATATCACCGCAGTTGCTATCGATATGGAGGCGCTGTCGCCTTCGACGCCCTCGTAGGTTCCTATGAACTGGATGTGGACGTCCTTGTTGGTTATGTCCTCGCCGAGGAACTTCTTTATCAGGGCTGAGACGTTCTGGACCGCTTCCTTGGCGATCTCCTGGAGACGGCCAGTGGCGATAACTTTGCCCTCCTCCTTCGACTGGGCTGGAGTGACCTCGGCCATTATCGGGAGGACTATCCCCGAGTCGCCGACGACGGCAAGGCCGTTGACCCTGCCGATCTCGGCACCGGCGTTCTTGAACATGCTGTAGTCCTTCCTTCTCTCCAGGTACATGTCGGCGACCTGCTGCTCGACGCTCCGGGCCATCTTCTTCGCCTCGAGGACGTGTCTCATCTCGGTGAGGGCTGCACCCTCGGACCGAGCGACATCGCCTGCCACCCTTATAAGGCCGCCAAGGTCTCTCAAAAGGAGGGTGAGGTGCCCCTTTCTCCCGGCCCTTCTCTTTGCCTCTCTTACGATCTCGGCCACGGCGTCTCTGGTGAAGTGGGGGATCTTCCCGTCCCGGATCACTTCCTGGGCTACGAACCTGACCAGCTTCTCCCGGTTCTCGACGGTGTCGTCCATGGTGTCTCTCATGTAGACCTCGTAGCCGTACCCCTTGATCCTGGATCGAAGTGCTGGGTGCATCCCCCCCATGGCGTCGAGGTTTCCTGCGGCGATCATGACGAAGTCGCAGGGTACAGGATCGGTCCTGACTAGGGCTCCGGAGCTTCGCTCGCTCTGGCCGGTTATCGGGTACTCGCCCTCCTGGAGGGATGTGAGGAGGCTCTGCTGGGACTCGAGCCTCAGGGTGTTGACCTCGTCGATGAAGAGGACGCCCTTGTTGGCCCTGTGGATGGCGCCGCACTCGACCCTATCGTGACTCGGGGTCTCAAGGCCACCGGACTGGAAGGGATCGTGCCGGACGTCGCCCAAGAGGGACCCGGCATGGGCACCCGTGGCGTCGACGTAAGGCGCTTTTTTCTGTTTGCTGTTGTCCACCAAGAGCTTTGGAACCAGGGAGTCGTCCTTGGGGATGAGGTACCGCATGGACAGGAATATCAGGGCAGCGGCTATGATCCCGAAGAGGAGCTGGCCCGTGTAGTAGGCGTAGACGAGCAGGCCCATCATGATAAGCATGAAGAACATGTTCCTGGTCTGGGTCTTCTTTCGCGCCTCCATCTTGTGGGCGTCCACGATCTGTCTGCCCCGTCCCGCCGGAACCACCCTGACCTTGGGGTTGTTGTTGTCCTCGGGGTTGTTGTAGACCAGAACGTCCTGGAGCTCCTCCACCGGGAGAAGCTCGCTCATGGCTCTTCCCAGCATCGATTTGCCCGTGCCGGGCGAGCCGATGAGCATCACGTGGCGGCGCTGGTGGGCCGCCTTCTTTATGACCTCCACCGCCTCGTCCTGACCGATCACCTGGTCGATCAGGCTCTCGGGCACCTTGACGTTGCTGCTGTCCTCAAACTCGGTGTTGCCCAACAAATCCTTCTTCTCGTCGTCCAACAAAATATCGGCCCTCTCGCCCATATATAGACCTTCCAACCTATATAACTGATGCTGAGATAACTGATGCTCGGAAGTCAATTTGCTTTTACACCTCGAACTCCTTCATCATCCTCTGATAATCCGCCACCATCTCCGGGGTGAGGTGAGGCTTAGCCCGTTCAAAAGCCTGCCGGAAATGGCGTCCTTCGACCAGGATCCGGTCGAGGATCAGCTCCTCTCTTTTCATCCCAGGGGTTATGTTCTCCCTCAGGGCGAGCATCCCCGCCTCCCTGCATAGGGTCTCGATGTCCGCTCCGGTCCGGCCTTCCGTCATCTCCGCCAGGTCGAAGGCGGAGACGTCCTCGGCGAGGGGCATCCCCGAGAGGTGTATCTCGAATATCCTCTTTCTTGCGGCCTCGTCCGGCATCGGGATTCTTATCAGTCTATCGAACCGACCTGGCCGGAGGAGGGATGGGTCCACCAGGTCCGGCCTGTTGGTGGCGGCGAGGACTACCACGTCCTTCAGCTCGACTACGCCGTCAAGCTCCGTCAAAAACTGGCTCACCACCCTCTCTGTGGCGTGAGAGTCAAAGCCAGACCCCCGAGCGGGAACGATCGAGTCCACCTCATCGAAGAATATCAGGGACGGGGCCGCCTGTTTCGCCTTCCGGAAGACCTCTCTCACCGCCCGTTCCGACTCGCCGACCCACTTTGAGAGGAGCTCGGGACCCTTCACCGATATGAAGTTCACGCCGCTCTCGGTGGCCACGGCCTTGGCGAGAAGGGTTTTTCCGGTCCCCGGCGGGCCGAAGAGGAGAACTCCCCGGGGGGGCCTGATCCCGATCGACTCGAAGGCGTCGGGGTACTTGAGGGGCCACTCGACGGCCTCCACCAGCTCCTGCTTCGCACGGTCGAGGCCTCCGACCTGGTGCCAGTGGACCTCCGCCACCTCCACGAAAACCTCTCTCATGGCGGAGGGCTCGATCATCTTAAGAGCGAACCTGAAGTCCTCTTCCGTCACCCTCAGACCTTCGAGTACTCTGATCGGTATTGCATCCTCGGAGTCGAGGTCTGGGATCAGCCTGTTCAAGGTGTGCATCGCCGCCTCCTTGCAGAGGGATGCAAGGTCAGCCCCCACAAAGCCGTGGGTCATCTCGGCGATCGCCTCCAGGTCCACCTCCTCGGCCAGGGGCATCCCTCTCGTGTGGACGTAGAGGATCTCGAGCCTTCCGTTTTTATCTGGGATTCCGATCTCGATCTCTCGATCGAACCTGCCGCCTCGCCTGATCGCCGGGTCGAGGGAGTTCGGCCTGTTGGTGGCGGCGATGACGATCACCTCGCCCCTGGAGGCGAGACCGTCCATGAGGGATAAAAGCTGGGCCACCACCCTCCGTTCCAGGTCGCCTGCCACCTCCTCCCTCTTCGGGGCTATCGAGTCGATCTCGTCGATGAATATGATCGAAGGGGCGCTCCTCTCCGCCTCCTCGAAGATCTCCCGGAGCCTCTTCTCGGACTCGCCATAAAATTTTGACGTGATCTCGGGGCCGCTCATGCTGATGAAATTCGCCTCGGTCTCGCTGGCAACGGCCCGTGCGATCAGGGTCTTTCCGGTTCCCGGAGGGCCGCGAAGGAGGAGACCCTGGGGCGGCCTTATCCCCAATTTTTGGAATATCTCAGGATGGCGGAGGGGAAGCTCGATCATCTCCCTGACCATCCTGATCTCCCTCGAGAGGCCGCCTATGTCCTCGTAGGAGACGTCTCTGACCGCCATCTCTTCGAGGGTCTCCTTCAGGATCTTGATCTCGGTCTCGGCAGCGACCACCACCGGCCCTTTGGGGACTGTGCTCACCACCACAAACCCCAGGGACGATGAGATCATATCGACCCTCAGCTGCTCGCCCTTCACGATGGGCCTGCCGAGGAGGATTCGGAGAAGGTACTGGGGGCCTCCGATCAGCCTGGTCCTGGTGGTGGGAGCCACGACGATCCTTTTGGCGGGCCTCGCCTCGCTCTTCTTGACTGCCACTTTGTCGTCTATGCCGATGCCGAGGTTGCTTCTGAGGTTTCCGTCTATCCTGATGACGTCGGTGGAGTCCTTGGGCGAAGCCTGCCAGGCGACGGCGTAGATGCTCTTTTTGCCCTGGATCTCCACAACTCCCCCGCCCTCGACGCCCATCTCGCTGATGAGATCCTGGGCGAGCCTTGCGATCCCCCGGCCGACGTCCCTGTGGTAGGCTTCCGCCACCTTGAGAGTGATGGTCTTATTCATGCTGATCGAGATCCAAAATCGTTCATATCGTCCACGCATCGTCCCGCTTTTGAACCTTGCCCTGCGCCTCCAGCTTTTTGAGGCGCTCCTCCACCACGGCAGAGGGGATCCCCAGCCTTTTCGCTAGATATTCCGCTCTCGATTCGCCGGATAACAGAGCAGTGAGGATCTCAGCCTCCAGCTGGTCGTCGGCACAATTCTCGATGAGGCCCGTGGCCAGCCTCTTGATCAGCATCTCCTCGGAGTCGATCTCCTCCATGAGGCTTCTCAGACGAAGCCTCTTCTCCTCCAGCTCTCGGAGCCTGGAGCAGATCCCCTCCAGCTCCCCCGTTCGTCCCGGCTCCTGGGTCGATGAGCTTCGAGATGGAATACTAGAAGGTTGGGCTGCGAGCTTCTGAGAGACTTGGGGCCGGTAGGACCGAATCCCGTAGGAATGGGGCGAGAAGGCCACCTCCAGGACGACGTTCTCGACTATCCTGAAGTACTTCCTGCGCCGGTCGTCCCGGTAGCACTCGACCAGGCCCGCCCGCTCCAGCATCTCCAGGTGGTCTATCACCGCCTTCGGGCCGAGGTCGAGCCTCTTTGCCATCTCGTTGAAGTAGAAGGGCCGGAAGGAGAGGAGCTGCAGTATGCGCCTCCTGTTCTCATTTCCCAGTATGTCCAGAATCTCCACGGGATCCAAAACGATCACTCAAAAGGTAATTGCTCGTTAGTAACCTCTGGTGAATATATAAAGTTTTCGTCGATGGTCGAAGTCCGCCCTTTCGACCAGCCTTTTTTACGTCTCGTTCATCTTCCGGAGGGCAGCCGCCCTGTTCTGCTTCGCATCGACGAAGGCGGGGTTGATCTCGAGGGCCCTCTCGTAGCACTTCGTCGCCTCCTCGTACCTTTCGAGGTTGTAGAGGGCTGCCCCCTTGTTGTTCCAGGCGTTGGCGTGATCCGGATCGATCTCGATCGTTCTGTTGTAGCAGTCCAGGGCCTCATCGTTTCTGCCCAGGGCCGAGAGGGCGACGCCTTTGTTGTTCCAGGCCTCCTCAAGGCCGGGGTCGGCCTCGAGGGCGCGGTCGAAGGAGTCGAGGGCCTCATCGTTTCGGCCCAGGGTGTAGAGGATCCAGCCTCTGTTGTTCCAGGCCTCGGCATGGTCGGGGTCTAAGTCTTTGGCCCGGCTGAAGAGGTCGAGCGCCTCCTCGGCTTGGCCCGAACCGTAGACTAGGATGCCTTTCTTGTACCAGGCGGCCTCGTACTCCGGATCTATCGCTATCGCTCGGTCGAAAGCCTCGATCGCCTCCCTCTGCCTTTCCATGTCGGCGAGGGCGACGCCCTTGTGCAGCCAGGTTTCGGCCCTCTCGGAATCGATCTCGATAGCCTTGTCGTAGCACCAGACGGCCTCGCTGGGGCGTTTCAATCTGTATATGGCGTACCCCTTGCTGTGCCAGGCGTCGGCGTTATCGGGATTGATCCTGATCACCTCATCGTAACACTTGAGGGAATCGAAGAACCGGTCCTGGCTATAGAGGGCCGAGCCCTTGTTGTACCAGGCGATCTCGTAATCCGGATCGATCCCGATCGCCCTGTCGTAACTCTCCAGGGCCTCATCGATCCTCCCCAGGTCGACGAGGGCGGCCCCTTTGTTGTTCCAGGCGAGGTAGAAGGACGGTGCGACCTCCAGGGTGGAATCGTAGCACTCGATCGCCTCATCGAGCCTCTCGAGATCGTATAGGGCCCTTCCCTTGTTGTACCAGGCGAGGACGAAGAACGGGTCGATCTTCAAGGCCTCGTCGTAACATTCCAGGGCCTCTTCGCACCTTTCCAGGTTGTGGAGGGCGAGCCCCTTGTTGTTCCAGGCGAGAAGGTAGCCCGGATCGATCTCTATCGCAGAATCGAAGCTCCCGATCGACTCCTCGTACCTGCCCAAAACTCCCAGAACAAGCCCCCTCTCGTTCCAGGTGGTCTCGTCTTCGGGGTCGGCCTTCAGAGCCCCATCGAAGTAATCGAGGGCCTCTTCGTTTCTGCCCAGGGCCTGGAGGACGCTGGCCGCCCCCTTCCATGATCCTGCGAGCCTTGTGTCGATCTTCAGGGCGGAATCGAAGCAATTCAGGGCTTCCTCGTTTCTGCCCAGGGCTCGAAGGGCGTTTCCCCTGTTCTGCCAGGCCTCTGATAGATTCGGGTTTAAATCGAGGGCGCGACCAAAACAGCGTGCAGCATCCTCGTACCTGCCCAAAACCCCCAGGATCAGCCCCTCGTTGTTCCAGGCCTTCTCGTTCTCGGGATCGATCGCCAGGGACCGGTCGTAAGCCTGGAGGGCCTCCTCCACCCTCCCAAGAAAGCTCAAGGAGTTTCCCATCTCGTACCAGGCTTTGGCGTTTTCGGGATCTATCTTCAGGGCCCGATCGAAGGATTCGGCTGCAAGCTCGCGATCGCTGAGGTTGAAAAGGGCGATCTCGCCTTTGAGGACAAAGGCTTCGGCCTGGTCAGGATCGAGGTCGAGAGATCTGTTGAGATACTGGAGAGCAAGGTCGCAAGAGCCCTCCTGATACGACCGGTTCGCCTCTTCGAGCCAGTCGGCGGCCGATCGGTCCTCGCCCAGAGCTGGAGCCGCCAAAGCGAGGATCAGGGTCAGCACGAGAAGGGCCTCGCGTCTCATGAAAGGCCAGATCCTCTTCGTCTTCGATATATCTTGTGGTGGGCCTCGCGATCAGCCGGTCGAGATTTGGCGCCCTCGATCTCGAACTTCTGCCGGCTACGACGAGCTGAGCTCGATGAACTTGTCGTAGCACTCGACGGCCTTCCTGTGCTGGCCCAGCTTGTAGAAGTCGTCGCCTTTCCGGTTCCAGCTCTTCAGGTCCCTGGGATTGATGGCAAGAGCCCGATCGTAGCTTTTTACGGCCTCGTCGTACCGGCCAAGCCCGTCGAGGGCCGTCCCTCTGGTGTACCAGATATCGGCGGAGTTCGGATCAATCACTGTTGCCCTGTCGTAGCTCTCGACGGCCTCTTCCAGCCTCCCGAGATTCTGGAGGGAAAGGCCCCTCTCGTACCAGACCTTCTCGTCGGACGGGTCGATCTCGGTCGCCTTATCGTAACAATCGAGGGCTTCAGTGTACCTGTTCATGCTGTAGAGGAGGTGCCCCTTGCTCTGCCAGGCCTTGGCGAAAGACGGATCGACTTCGACCGTCGAGTCGTAGCATTCGAGGGCCTCTTCCCCTCTCCCCGTCCCCTCGAGGACCGAGCCCTTCTGGTACCAGGATTCCGCGTCCGACGGGTCGGCCCCGATCGCCTTTTCATAACATGCGATGGCGTCATCAGCCTTCCCCTGATCCTTGAAGACGCCGCCTTTGCCGCGCCAGGCCTCGGACCGGATCGGATCGATGGCGATCGCCTCGTCGTAAGATCTGACGGCCTCTTCCATTCTGCCCGACTTCTGGAGGGCGAGCCCCCTCTCGGACCACGCTCCGGCATCGCGCGGATCGATGGCGATGGCGCGGTCGTAAGATTGGATCGCATCGTCAAACCTGCCCATATCGCCGAAGACCGCGCCCTTGCCGATCCAGAACACCTTTTTCGAGGAGTTGATCGCGATCGCCTCGTCGTAGCACCCTATGGCCTCGTCGTACCTCGCGAGATTGTGGAGGGCGAGGCCCTTGCCGTGCCAGGCCTCTGCCTCATCGGGATCGATCTTCAGGATCTCTTCGTAGCAGGTCAGGGCTTCTTCGTATCGTTCGAGGTTTTGGAGGGCCTGGCCTTTGCCGCGCCAGGCTTCAAGGTCCAATGGATCGTCCTTGAGGACCCGGTCGTAGCAGCCGACGGAGCCATTGTAATCGCCCAAGCTCTGGAGGGCGACGCCCTTGTTGCGCCAGACGTCTTCATAAGATGAATCTATCGCGATGACGCGATCGTAACACTCGGCGGCTTTGCCGTAATCGCCCAGGCTCTGGAGGGCGAAGCCCTTGTTGTACCAGGCCTTCGCCTCCAGGGGGTTCACCTCTATCACCTTGTCGTAACACTCTGCCGCTTCTTCGTACTTGCCCAGGCTGTAGAGGGCGTCTCCTTTCTCGTACCGATCGATCTCGATGACCTTGTCGTAGCAGTCTATGGCATCAATGTACCTGCCCAGGCTGTAGAGGGCGACGCCCTTGTTGTACCAGAGGGAGACGTCCGACGGGTTGATCTCGAGAGCCTCGTCGTAACATTCGAAGGACTCCTCAAACCTGCCCAGGTCGTAGAGGGCGAGGCCCTTCAGGCGCCATACCCCCTCATAAAACGGATCGATCTCGATGACTTGGTTATAGCTATCGACAGCCTCCTCGCGCATGCTGGCGTTGTAGAGGACAAAACCCCTGTTGTACCAGACGTTCGGATCATCGGGATCGATGGCGATCGCCCCGTCGTAAGATTCGACCGCCTCCTCGTATTCGCCGATGCTGGCGAGAGCGTCGCCCCTGGCCCGCCAGGCGTCGATTCGGGAGGCGTTGATGGCGATCGCCTTGTCGTAACAGTTCGCTGCCTCCCGGTACCTTTCCAGCTTGTAGAGGGCGACCCCCTTGTTGTACCAGGCGTTCTCGTAAGCAGAGTCGACCCCGATCACATAGTCATAACAACTAACCGACTCGTTGTATCTGCCGAGGCTGTAGAGGGTGTTGCACTTGTTGTTCAAAACGTCCGTCCGGTGCGGGTCCGTTTCGAGGGCCTTGTCGTAACAGCCGAGGGCCTCCTCGTACATGCCGAGACGGCCCAGGGCGATCCCCTTGTTGTACCAGGCGTTCCCGTTCGCAGGGTTCGTCCCCAAAACGCGGTCGAAAGCCTCTATCGCCTCCTCAAACCTGCCCAGGCTGTAGAGGGCGATCCCCTTGTTGTACCAGACGTCCTTGTAAGTCGGATCGATCTCTATCACCCGGTCGTAAGCTTCGACCGCCTCTTTCCTTCTTTCGAGACGATCGAGGACGACGCCCTTGTTGAACCAGGCGTTTGAGTAACCTGGATCGATCGCCACCGCCCTGTCGTAACAATCTAGGGCCTCGTCAAACCTGCCGAGGGTGTAGAGGGCG
>CAZNGI010000055.1:9270-13906 GCA_964572505.1 uncultured Methanotrichaceae archaeon
GCCTCGTCAAACCTGCCGAGGGTGTAGAGGGCGAGCCCTTTGTTGTACCAGGCTGTATGGTATAGGGGATCAATCTTGACGGCGGCGGCGTAGCATTTGAAGGCCTCGTCGTACCTTCCCAGGCTGCTGAGGACGATGCCCTTGTTGTACCAGACATCGGTATAGGAGGGATCGATCTCTATCGCTTGGTCGTAACACTGGAGTGCTTCCTCGCGCCTTCCGAGGTTGTAGAGGGCAAAGCCCTTCCCGTGCCAGGAGGCGACGTCCGATTCATCGATCTTGATGACGAAGTCGTAGCATTCGATCGCTTTTTCGTATCTTCCCATGCCGCAGAGGGCGAGCCCCTTGTTGTACCAGACGTCCGTCTGGGCGGGGTTGATCACCAGCGCCTCGTCGTAAGATTCCGCGGCTTCGCCGTACCTTCCGAGGCTGTAGAGGGCAAGCCCCCTGGCCCGCCAGAAGTCCAGGTCGGAGGAGTTGAGCTCGAGGGCGCGGTCGTAGCATCCCACGGCCTCATCGTACTTCTCCAGGTTGTGGAGTGCGAAGCCCTCGCTGTACCAGATGTAAGGGTCTGAGGGATCGATCTCGAGCGAGCGGTTGAAACAGTCGGCAGCCTCATCAAACCTGCCCAGGTCGCTGAGGATGTAGCCCTTCAGATCCCAGGCGTCCGGATAGCCAGGATCGATATCCAAAGACTTGTTGACATAAAGAAGAGCTAGCTCGTAAGATTCGCTGGAGTAGAAGTTTATGGCCTTGCCAAGCCAGCCTCCTGACTGGTCCTCTCCGAGGGCCGGAGAGGTGCAGACCAGAGCGAAGATCAAGATTGACAGGGCCCAGCGCTTCATGTCCAATTAAATCACTCTATTCGTCGATATATCTTGTGGTTTGAAAGAAAGCTTCAAGCCTTTCGAAGATGAAGGCATCGGCGCCCCGCCAAAAGTGGCAGGTGATCGGGTTCGTCTGGCCCTCGGGCGAGAGCCTGATCATTTCCGCATCGAGGGCCCGACTTCTTTCAGCCTCTTCATCATCAAAAGGGCGTCCTTTCCTGGGCCGTAGTAGTCCTCGGCGAGGGCGATCTCCGCGTAGCCGAGCTTCGCGTAGAGGTCGAGGGCCCCTCGGTTCTCCACCGCGACCTCCAGGAGGAAGGCTCTGGCCCCCTGAGATGCGAGTTCCTCTTCCAGGGCCTCCATGAGCCTTCTGCCCAGGCCCTCTCCGCGACGTTCGGGCAGAACGTCCAGGGTCACCACCTTTCCCCACCCACCGTTCACAAAGCCCATGACGAAGCCCACAACATCGCCGTCTTCGGCCACCAGAACCGTCGCCTCATCCAGGAGAAAGGAGACGGTATCGGGCGGGAAGGCGACATCTCGGGAAAAACAGGCTTTTTCAGCGGCGAGGATCAAGGGCAGATCCCGAGCCTCTGCCCTCCTGATCCTCATCTCTTCCCTGATACCTCTTTGACGACTTCGGTGTAAGCCCCGAAGACTGAGGGTATGTCGATGGTGCCGACGACGTCGACGATTCCCATCGCCGCGATCACTTTTCCGCCCCGATCCATTATGGGGGCGACCGATACGGGAACTCCCTTGTAAACGCCGCTTTTGGGAACAGTCCTGATCGGCTTTCCGGACTTCATCACCTCTTCGAGAACCGGTCCCGAGTACCCCTCGTCGAGAACCTTCCCCGCCTCGACCCTGACTCCGGGGGTCTCGAGGCTCCTCAGGGTGACCGGAAGCCCCAGGATCTGGTTTACGGCCAGCGCGAGAGGGGCGAGGTCTACAGACCCCGACTTCTCCGATATTACCAGCTCAGCCATGGTGGGATTTCAGGCTCTAATTGTTGATATAGTCTACCCCTCAGTACTTTTTCAGGAACCTGGCCTGGAACCCGTGGTACTTGGCAAACCCCTCTGAGTCCCTCTGGCTCAGGGTCTGGCTGTCGAAGGAGACCATCTCCTGGTCGTATATGGCGTCGGGCGACCGCCTGCCGACGGCGAAAGCCCTTCCGCAGAAAAGCTTCATCTTGACGACGCCGTTCACCCTCTTCTGGCTCTGGTCGACGAAGGCGCACAGGTCCGCGTAGAGAGGATCGTTCACAAGGCCCATGTAGGCGAGCTCCGACCATGCTTCATCCACCATCGCCTTGAACCTGAGCTCGGCCCTTGAGAGGACCAGCCGTTCCAGGTCCTGGTGGGCATTGAGAAGGACCGTGGCAGCCGGGTGCTCGTAGTTCTCCCTGGCCTTCAGGCCGAGGACCCGATCCTCGATCATGTCGGTCCTGCCGACGCCGTGCTCTCCCGCCATTTTGTTTAGCTTCGCGATCAGCTCAATCCCGCCCATCCTCTCGCCGTCGAGGGCGATCGGAACCCCCTCTGAAAACTCGATCTCAACCTTCTGGGGCGCGATGCCCCTTTCTGGAGACTTGGTCCAGGCGTATATCTCCTCAGGAGGCTCGCGGGAGGGGTCTTCGAGAAGGCCACCCTCGATGCTCCTCGACCAGAGGTTCTCGTCTATGCTCCAGGGCCTCTCCTTGGTCACGGGCACATCGATCCCGTGATCTCTCGCGTAGTCTATCTCCCACTCACGGCTCAGGTCCAGATCGCGCATCGGAGCCACCACCCGCAGGTCCGTCGCCCTGAAGATCGCCTCGAACCTGAGCTGGTCGTTGCCCCTGCCGGTGCAGCCGTGACCTAGAGCGTCGGCGCCCAGTTTTCTTGCGATCTCCACCGTCTTCCTCGCTATGAGGGGCCTTGCGATGGCCGTTCCGAGGACGTAACCCTCGTAGGAGCCGTTGGCCTTGATGGCAGGAAAGATGTAATCCCTCACGAACTCCTCCTTGGCGTCGATGACGTAATGCTCATCGCTCAGCTTCTCAGCCCGATCGTTTCCCCTATCGATGTCCTCCTCCGGCTGGCCGACGTCCGTCAGGACAGTGATCACCTTATCAAAGCCGTAACGCTCCCGGAGGAGCGGGACACAGACCGAGGTGTCGAGGCCTCCAGAGTAAGCGAGCACGATAACTCCAGACAATTCAACATCACCAGGGGCCTACTCGGTGCTCAGTTATTTTAACTCTACGTTCGACGATCGATAACTCTATAACTTCTCGGCCGAGATTGGCCCCGATGACTCCTCTACTGAAGACCACCGCCCTGACGGTGGACTACGACCAGGATCGGAGAATGCTCCAGGCCCGGGGAGCGATCTCGGTGCTGGTCCAGCCAGCCCTGAACAAGATCAACCAAAGGCTGGCCGAGGAGAAGCCCGCCCTGGTTAGGGAGGGCGACATAGTCGCTTCCACCTGGCTTCCGCCGATCCCCAGCGGCCCCTTCAAGAGGCTCGTCCTAAGCGAGGCGAAGATCGCCATCGGTAGGTTCGTGCCCCAGACTGTGAGTATAGAGGTCACAAGAGAGTGCGGCTGCAACTGCGATCACTGTCTGATCAAAGATGGCGAGGGCGAGCTGGAGACCGAGGAGATCTTCAGGGTCGTCGACGAGGCCCAGGACCTCGGAGCCAGCATAATCACCTTCACCGAGGGCGATCCGCTCCAGAGGGAGGACATCTTCGAGCTCATTCGCCACGTCGATCCAGAGCGGGCAGTGGTGAACATGTTCACGCCGGGCATCGAGATGACGCCGGAGAAGGCGAAAAAGCTGAAGGATGCCGGCCTATACAACATCCTGATAGGTGTCTACAGCACCGATCCCGAAGTCCACGATAAGATCAGGGGCGTCTCCGGAGCTCACGAGAAAGCGGTCGATGCCATAAAGATGGCTCTGGATGCGGGCCTCCTCGTCACCATGTCCGTCCACGTCAAGGGCGATGGGGTTTCAGAGATCTTCGACCTCTACGATTTTGCGACAGAGCTTGGGGTTCACGAGTTTTCGATCTGGGAGGGGATACCAAAATCCCCCAAAGAATGCCTCACCCAGATAGACCGGGAGACGATCCTGAGGTTCTACAGGAAGGTCAACCGCACCCCGGGCGGCCCCAGGGTCTTTGCCAGCACCTACTTCGAGGGTCAGATGTTGGGATGCATGGCGGGACGCCGCTGGATTCACGTGGGAGTGGACGGCGAAGTGAGGCCCTGTCCTTACATAGGCGACGATTGGGGAAACGTTCGGGAGCGATCTTTGAAAGAGATATGGAAGGATATCAGAAGGTCGGGCGAGTTTGAGGTTTTCAGGTCCGACTGTCCCGCCCAAAGCCAGCACCTCGCCCTCTGAGGGATCACTCGAAATCTGGCAGAAAGCGTTTTTGGTCGAGAGGGGAGCAGCGGAAAGCCCCCCCCCCCGAGCCATAAAATCTCTTCTGCCACCGTCTTCTCCACCACCACCTCTGTTATCTTCACTTCCTCAGCCTCCGATATCGATCGCCTTCCATCCCCCAGCGATGAAACTGTAATCAATTTCCATGGGGTCGGCCGTGGCTCCGCAATCGATGGGCAATTCGATCTGTTGTCGCATCTCACCTCAAAAGTCGAGACAAAAAATTTCGAAATCGTTCGCCCATGCCGAATCCTGGATGGAAAGATCGGAAAGCATCGAAATCTCACAAAATCGCCTTTAATTAATTTCACATTGCTGGGTGGTGACCGTTTATCCGGTTGATGTTATATAATATGGGTGTGTAAGTAG
>CAZNGI010000056.1:0-13854 GCA_964572505.1 uncultured Methanotrichaceae archaeon
CATCTATTTTTACGCTTGATTCGAGTATCTTGGAAAGGAGGCTGAATAGTTACTATTTTTCTTGATGAAGGCTTCCTCAAAAAATGTTTTGCCGGATCGAGGCGGCTTATGGGGGCCAGCTATTTATCCCCACCTCGCCCAAGCTTCATCAACAGGGAGGAACTTTGACGGAAGATGACATCTTCAAGGACCTGGGAGTGAGGCCGGTTAGGAGGCTCAACAAGAGCGGGAGGCCCGCGCCGCATCTATCCCTCAGGTTCGACTCCCACCTATTCTCGATCGATACCAGCCGCTCGCCGAAGAGCTCTGTTCAGCCCGACGCCTACCTGGTAACCCACGCCCACAGCGACCACTACGGCAAATCCGCGATGCTCTCGCCCTCTGCCATTGCGTCCAGGGAGACGGCCCGGGCCCTTGAGATCAGGCACGAGAAGGCGTACAAAGGAAGGACCTTTTCGGTGGGCGGGAGCATTTTTGTGGACGAGCAGGAGGTGAAGACCTACTCCACAGGCCACACAATAGGCTCCGTCGCCTTCGGCTGGGAGACGGAGGTCGGAACTCGGGTCCTCGTCACCGGCGACGTCAAGAACTACGAGAAACTCCCCAAATGCGACCTTCTGGTGACGGAAGCGAACTACGGCGACCCCTGGGACCCCGGCTGCCGGTTCGAGGACGACATCGTCGGCTTCGGCGACGCCGTCGAGATGGGCGCCACCTTCGGAGCCTACGCCTTCGGCAAGGCCCAGAGGGCCGTCTCCCTCATCCGCGCCCTCGGCTGCAAGGAGGAGATCGGGATGGACCCAAAGAGCCTGGCCCTCACCCGGGAGCTTTTGCCCGGCTTCGGCCCCTTCTCGCCGGTGGAGGAGAATGGGACCGAGATCAACGTCGTCACGCCCTGGGAACTCTCCAGCGTGAGGTCGAATCGAAAGTACGTCCTCACCGGGAGGAGCGATCTTCCCTTCACCCAGATCAGGCTCAGCGACCACCTCGACTTCAAGGGGCTCATGAGAATGATGGAGAAGATCTCCCCCGAGGCCGCTCTAATATATCACCCCGAGGGGAAGAGGGCGAACATGATGGCCCACCACCTCCGGGAGCTGGGCATGGCCTCGATATCGGTCAGCCAGATCGAGGACTCTTTTTAGAGACGAAGAGTAGAATCGCAGAGTAGAATCGCAGAGTAGAGCTGCAGATCAGACCCGTTTTTTTGATGAGGGGCTGGGAAGGCGAGTCAGAGGTAAATCGCCAGGAGCGGCAGCATCAAAACGCCCATGGCGTGAGTCTTTCTGATCCCGGCGAAGGGCGCCACAAGCCCTACGACCGTCGAGACGAAATAGAGGAAGAGGCCGAAGGGGCCTGTGAATCCGAAGGTCATCGCCGTCAAAAAGGCGAGAGTTGCGATGCAGAGCCTCCTGTAGTTCAGATTTCTCACGACTTTTGCCGCGACCCGTCCCGCGCGCAAGGTGGCGAAGTAGGAGAGGATCGAAACCCCGAGAACGATCGTCACCATGACCAGAAGGAGGCGGCCGTCCAGGTCCACCAGCTCTTCTATGGCGACGGCTGCCCCGCTCCGGGGCCTTCCCACGACGAGGAGCGCCACCAGGGTGAAGAGGGAGTTTGCGGTGTTCACCCCGGATACGGATACGAGAAACTCCCGGTCCGACCCCTCGGACCCGAGCCTGGTTACGACGGTGGCCACGGCCGGGGTCACCCCCGGAACCCAGGCCACCACCGATCCCGCGACCCCTCCGAGAAAGGCCGACCTTGCGATAGTTCTCGCCGGAAGGTCGAACTCCGTCTCCCTCTGGGCCGGGATCTCGGCCTTGGAGGCGAGGCTTATCAAAAGCATTGAGGCCCCGAATAGGCCGCTGAGAAGGGGTAGGAGCACCTCCGTTTGGAAGCCCAGGGGCGAGAGGGCGAGATCCTGGTGCCCGAAGGCGAATAGGCCTAGGTAGCCGCTCGTCAAAAAGAGGGCGAGAGCGAAAAACTTGTACTTGAGGTGGACTAAAGAACCCTGACCCTCGATCACCCGGCCCCTCTCCGTCAGTATCATGATGGCCGCAATCGATAGGAGAATCAGGCCTATATGGCTCATGAAAGGGTCGTAAAAGCTGCTGAAGAGAAGGGAGAGCGGAACGATCAGCACCAGGGCCACGATGACGGAGGACGCGCTACCGAGAGCTGAGAGCCTGACGGCCTCGATCCCCCTTCCGTCGAGCATCATCTCGTGGCCGGGAAGGACGGCGAGGGCCGTCTCAGCGTCGGGTGCGCCGATGAATATCGAAGGCACTATGTCCAGAAAGGTGTGGGCGATGCTCGCCGCCAAAATCGCCGCCGCTAGATCGAAGGGACAAAGCCCAAGGTCGAGGAAGGCCGGCGACAGGGCCAGCAGCAGGGCCGCAAAGTTGTTGGTGTGAAGGCCGGGGGCAAGTCCACTGCAGATCCCAAGGAAAACGCCCCCCATCACCGATATCGCGAGAAGACTGTCGACCATTTTCGGTAGAAGTACCTACCATCGACTGATAAAAGATTTTCGGCATCGCCATCCCAACCACCACCATCCCCGATCCACGGCCCGTTCTGGCGTTGCGGGATGTGAAAACCCTTAAATACTGTTAATCAGGTGGTTGTAGCGATCCGCAGAGGGAGCGGAAGCTCGCCCCCTCTCTGGCGCATGGACCAGCCGGTCTGAACGCGCTCCGGCGCGTGAGTCGGCCTCCGAGAAGGAGGCTATGCGGAGGATTAGGATGAAGATAGTCAAGAAGACAAATCCGATATTGGTCGCTCTTATCGACGATCTCAAGGCCGCCACCCGTGAGGATGGGGCGGCTATCTGGCGCGACGTCGCCTGCAGGCTCGAGAAGCCCAGGCGAAACTACGCCGCAGTAAACGTCAGCAAGATAAACAGGCACACCGCCCCCGACGACCTGGTTCTCGTAACGGGAAAGGTGCTTGGGGCGGGAGATATCGATCACAAGGTGACCGTTGCCGCGCTCCATTTTAGCGGACAGGCCGCATCCAAGATAAAGTCGGCCGGTGGCGAATGTCTCAAGATAAAAGAGCTGGCCGAAAAGCACCCTAAGGGGTCCGGCATAATTGTTTTAAGGTGATCTGATGATTATCGACGCATCTGGGATGATCCTGGGACGTCTGGCAAGCCTTGCCGCCACCGAGCTTCTCGCAGGAGAGGAGATCGCAATCGTCAACGCTGAGAAGGCCATAATCTCAGGTCGAAGGGAGAGCGTTTATAGGGAGTACGAGGAGATGAGCAACAAGGGCTCCACCGAGAAGGGACCCCACTACCCCAAGCGGCCCGAGAGGATAATGAAGAGGACGGTCCGCGGGATGCTCCCCCACAAGACGAAGCGCGGTCGCGACGCCATGTCCAGGCTCAAAATCTACGTGGGAGTTCCTTTGGAGTTCGAGGGCATGAAGATCGAGCGGCCACAGGCTGCGAAGATGACGCGCCTGAGCACCGCCAAATACGTGGAACTTGGCGACGTAAGCCGAAAATTCGGATCCAAATTCTGAGAGTGTCAGCATGAAGATAACCAACTCGTCGGGTAAAAACAGAACGGCTATCGCCAGGGCCACCTTGACCGAAGGGAAGGGCAGGGTCAGGATCAACAGCAAACCCCTGGAGATCTATGAGCCCAAGCTCGCCAAGCAGAAGATCGTGGAGGCTGTGATGATAGCCCAGGACAAGGCCTCTGGGCTCGACATCAACGTCAAAGTTCGCGGAGGCGGATTCATGGGTCAGGCTGCCGCCGTCCGGACCGCCATCGCTCGTGGGATCGTGGAGTGGACCGGCGACACCGCCCTGAAAGAGGCCTACATGGAGTACGACAGGTCTCTCCTGGTCAACGACCACCGGCAGAAAGAACGGAAGAAGGTCGGCGGCCCCGGTGCTAGAGCCAAATATCAGAAGTCTTACAGGTGAGTTTGCTTGATACCTGTTAGATGTTTCACCTGTGGAAACGTCATTTCTGATGTATGGGAGGAGTACAAGGAGCGCACCAAGTCTGAGCCACCGGGTAAGGTGATGGACGATCTGGGCATCGAAAGCTATTGCTGTCGTCGTATGCTCCTGACCCATGTGGAGATCGTTGACGTGCTTCGGCGGTATCAGTAAAAGGTGTGGGGTTGTGGGGTAGCCTGGTCCATCCCTCGGCGTTCGGGACGCCGTAACCTGAGTTCGAATCTCAGCAACCCCACCATTTGCCTTTCTTTTGAGGTGGCCACTTGACGGATTCGAGGAAGGAAGAATATACGCGATATGAACGCGCCAGAATAGTGGGGGCTCGAGCTTTACAGATTTTGATGGGCGCCCCGGTATTAATCAAGACCGAGTCCATAGACCCCCTCGAAATTGCTCTTGAAGAGATGAGATTGGGATTCATTCCCATCACCGTTAAACGGGATCGTAGAACCTCTAGGTAGGTGACATTTTTGGAAGATGAAGTGATAACACCAACTGAAGACTATGAGACGCTTATCCCCATAGATGAGTATCTTGCGGCAGGCATACACATAGGCACTCAGCAGAAGACGAAGAGCATGATGGACTACATCTACAGAGTCCGCACTGACGGCCTCTACGTGCTCGACGTCCAGGCGACGGACAAGAGGGTAAGGCTCGCGGCCAGGTTCCTGGCCAAGTACGACCCCAGCAAGATCCTGGTGGTCTCGGCGAGGCAGTATGGCCAGCGTCCTGCGACCATGTTCGCCAAGTCGGTCGGATCAAGGGCGATAGTCGGCCGGTTCATACCCAACACCCTGACCAACCCCAACTTCTACGACTACGTCGAACCCGACGTTGTGATTGTCACAGACCCCAGCGGAGACAGCCAGGCCATAAACGAGGCCATCGACGTCGGAATACCTGTGGTGGCCCTCTGCGATACCAACAACCTGACCTCAAACGTCGATCTGGTGATACCTACCAACAACAAAGGCCGAAAGGCCCTGACCCTGGTCTACTGGCTCCTGGCCAAAGAGGTGCTCAAGGAGAGAGGAGAGATAGATCGGTTCAGATACTCGGTTTCAGACTTCGAGATGGAGTTTTGATTCGATGAGACGCCCAGCAGTGGCAGGCCAGTTCTACCCCAGCCACCCCGAGGACCTGAATGAGGAGCTGGAGGTCGCCTTCAGCGATGCCGCTGGCGGTGAAACCCTCCCGATACGAGGCGCTGTCGTTCCTCACGCCGGCTACATCTACTCTGGAGCAGTGGCTGCAGAGGTCTACGCGAGGCTCCCTAAAAGAGAGACCTACGTCCTGATCGGGCCCAACCACCACGGCCTCGGTCTTCCCGTAGCCATTTCCAGGGACTCGTGGATGACGCCTCTGGGGGTTGCTGAATGCGACCTTGAGCTGGCCGACGCGCTGATGGGCAGCATAATTGAGGTGGACGAGTCGGCCCACCTCTACGAACACTCCCTGGAGGTCCAGATACCGTTTCTGCAGCACAGGTTCAAAGGCTTCAAGATCCTCCCCATATGCATGGGCCTGCAGGACGAGGAGACGGCGGTCGAGGTGGGCGAGGCTGTGGGCGAGGCCGCCAAGAGCCTTGATCGAGACTGCACCATCATCGCCAGCAGCGACTTCACCCATTACGAGCACCAGGAAGAGGCGAGAAGGAAGGACGCCCAGGTAATCGAGGCGATTCTGAGAATGGACGTCGCCGCCGTTTACAAGACGGTCTACGGCCTGAACCTCACAGCCTGCGGGTACGGCCCCATCTCGGCGGCCATAACGGCTTCCAGGATCCTGGGCGCAGAGAGCGGCAAGCTTCTTCGCTACTCCACCAGCGGCGACGTCACTGGAGATTTCAGCCAGGTGGTGGGTTACGGGGCGATAGCTTTCGTCTAGGAGGCGAAAATCTGACATCTGCCTCCGCTCCCGGCAAGGTGATTCTCTTCGGGGAGCACGCCGTCGTCTCCGGAGCGCTCGCCCTGGGCGCGGCTGTGGATCTGAGGGTTAAAGCCAGCATCGAGGATCTGCCGGGAAGGCTTGAGATATCGGTCCCAGACCTTCGGATGACTCTGGGGGGGATAGCCCTCGACCCCCTTTCAGGCGCGGTTCTGACAAAAGATGTCAGCGAAGGCGCCGTTCACGCAGCAAGGTACATTTCCGTCGTTTTAAAGGAGTTTGGGGCAAAAGACCTCAGGGTCACCGTGGAGTCGGAGATACCTCCGGCCTCGGGCCTTGGGTCCTCAGCTTCCGTCGTCGTCGCCACCCTGGGTGCCTTGAGTCGACACCTGGCGCTGGATCTGTCCGCAGACGAGATCGCAAAAGAGGCCTACAGGATAGAGAAGTCCGTCCAGGAGGGGCTCGGCTCGCCCACGGACACCGCTCTTGCCACCTTCGGCGGGTATCAGCTCGTGGAGGGGTCGGCAAGGTCGATCGAGCTTCCAAAGATCAAGCTGGTGGTGGGGTTTACGGGCAGACCTCACGACACCCGGGCCGAGGTCGAGAAGGTCCAGAGATTCAGGGCCAGGTATCCGGAGATCGTCGACCCCATATTCCGAGCCATCGGAGAGATATCGAGGCGGGCGCCGGACTGCATCAGAGACGGCCGCCTCGATGAGCTGGGAAGGCTGCTAGACGCCAACCACGGCCTTCTGGAGGCGATCGGTGTCGGGACCCGAGAGCTCTCCGAGCTCGTCTACGCCTCCCGGGGGGCGGGCAGGGCTTTTGGCGCAAAGCTGACGGGCGCGGGTGGCGGTGGATGCATGATCGCCCTGCCGCGGACCGATCCCAAGAATGTGCTGAGGGTGATGACCGCCATAACCCAGGCGAGGGGAGAGCCCTTCTCCGTGGTCACGGGATGCCAGGGGCTGAGGCCGGAGGACCCGGCGGGCGAGAGATGACCGAGATCAAAATTCTTAAGATCGGCGGGAGCGTCCTGACCGACAAGACAAGGCTGGAATCGGCGAGGATGGACGAGATCGAGAGGATCGCCGCCGAGATCGCAAAGTATGGGTCCGGCCTGATACTGGTGCACGGGGCCGGTTCCTTCGGCCACATCCACGCGAAAAATTACAACATCGCCGAGAGGTTCAGCCCCGAAGGGGTCCTGGAGACCCACAGGTCCGTGGTCAGGCTTAACGACCTCGTGGTCGAAAGCCTGAAAAGGGCGGGGTCAAGCCCGGTCCCGGTCCACCCTCTGAGTTGCACCCTTCTGAGAGATGGGAGGATAGATGTCATGGAAACCGAGCAGGTCGTCGAGATGGTGAAGAGGGGCCTTGTCCCGGTCCTCCACGGCGACGTCGCCATGGACAGGTCAAAGGGCGCCGGGATCGTCTCCGGAGACCAGCTCGTATCCCGTTTGGCGAGGTCCCTCAGGCCAGAAGTCGTGGCTCTGGGAACCGCCGTTGACGGGGTGATCTTTCGAGGCGAGGTCCTGCCGGAAGTTAGAAGAGAGGACCTTGCCAAAATCGGCTCAGAGCTGGGGGCGTCGGCCGGGGTGGACGTCACCGGCGGCATGAGGGGAAAGCTAGATGAGCTTTTGGACCTGGCCGATGAGGGCGTCGGGTCTCAGATATTCAACGCCGAAAAGGCGGGAATGATCGAGAGGGTCCTGGGAGGCGAGAGAACGGGAACCCTGGTGGAGGGGAAATCATGACCACAGGCAAGAGAAAGCTCGACCACATAAGGATCTGTCTAGAAAAGGTGGTGGAGGGAAGCAGCAGGCCCTTCGACGACCTCGCCCTGGTCCACAGAGCCCTGCCCGGCATCGACGCCGACGAGATTGATACAAGGTGCCGATTTCTGGGGAAGGATCTCACCATTCCCTTGATGATCTCCGGGATGACGGGGGGGCATTCCGACACCAAGGAGATCAACGTGAACTTGGCCCTCGCGGCCCAGGAGGTGGGGGTGGCCATGGGCGTTGGGTCCCAGAGGGCGGCCCTCGAGAGGCCCGAGGTCGAGGAGACCTTCTCGGCGGTGAGGGACGCGGCACCGAAGATTCCCATCGTCGGAAATATCGGGGCGGTGCAGCTCCAGAGGGAGGGGGCCGAAGTTCTCGACCGGCTGGCGGAGATGATCGATGCCGACGCCATAGCGGTCCATCTGAACTTCCTCCAGGAGAGCGTCCAGCCGGAGGGGGAGACCGAGGCCAGGAGCGCCATCGAGGCGATCAGGTCCGCCTCCGACAGGAGGGTTCCGATCATCGCCAAGGAGACGGGAGCCGGGATATCCAGAGAGGACGCTCGCCTCCTTCTGGAGGCGGGAGTTGAGATCATCGACGTTGGGGGCCTGGGCGGGACCAGCTGGTCTGGAGTCGAGGGCTTTCGGGCGGAGGAGCGGGGAGACACAGAATCCGCGAGGATGGGACGGCTGTTCTGGGACTGGGGGGTCCCAACGCCAGTGAGCGTTGTGGAGTGCGCCTCTGCCGGGGCAAAGGTCGTATCCTCCGGAGGGGTTCGGAGCGGGATCGATGTGGCTAAGAGCATCGCCCTGGGGGCGAGTTTGGCTGGGGCAGCTCTGCCTTTCCTCGCTCCAGCAGCCGAAGGATCTTCCAAGGTGGTGGAGTCTCTTAAGGTTTACAAAAGGGCCTTTAGGACGGCCATGTTTCTGACCGCCTCAAAGGACGTCTCGGACCTGGGATCTGCGCCGATCATCGTCTTGGGAAGGACGAGAGAGATCCTGGAGCAGAGAGGGTTTGACACGAAAAAGTTTTCCATTTACAGAGAGATGTCGAGATGAAGGATATTGGAATTGTAGCGATCGGAGGCTACGAAGAGATAGGACGAAACATGACCGCCATCAGGATTGGTCATGACATAGTGATAATGGACATGGGTCTCCGGTTGGACAGGGTTCAGATACACGAGGATACAGACGTAGAGAGGCTCCGCCCTTCTGAGCTGATATCAATGGGGGCGATCCCCAACGACAGCGTCATGAAGGACGTGGACGGGAGGGTGAGGGCGATAGCCTGCACTCACGGCCACCTGGATCACATCGGGGCCATATCGAAGCTTGCGCACAAGTACAGGGCACCCATCTTCGGAACCCCTTTCACCGCAGATTTGATCAAACAGGAGATCGAGTCCGAGAAGCTCCAGGGGACGAAGAATGAGGTCATAACCATGAACGCCGGCAAGAGCAGGCAGATAGCGCCCGACATCGAGCTGGAGTTCATAAGGGTTCAGCACAGCATAGTCGATTGCGTCTTCGCAGCCATTCACACCCCCAGAGGGGTGATCCTCTACGCCAACGACTTCAAGATGGACAGAAGCCCGACCCTGGGTCAGCCTCCAGACTTCGCAAGGCTGAAAAAGCTGGAGAAGGAGGGGGTTTTGGCCTTGATAACCGAGACCACAAACGCCGGGGTCTCTGGAAAGACCCCGTCTGAGCAGATCGCAAAGGACCTGGTCTGGGACGTTCTGATGGGAACTGAGGAGACGAAGTCGGGGGTTTTGATGACCACCTTCTCGTCCCACATCGCCAGGATCAGGGCGATCATCGAGGCTGCCCACGAGATGGGAAGAAAGCCGGTCCTCCTGGGCAGATCGATGGAGAAGTACTGGGGGACGGCGAAGAGGACGGGGTACGCCCCCAAGTCCGACGATCTCCAGGTTTACGGCAGGAGAAAGAGCGTTGACAAGTTCTTCAAAAGGATGATGCAGGAGGGAAAGGACAAGTACCTCCCGATCATGACCGGCCACCAGGGCGAGCCGGGCGCCGTCCTCAGCCGGGTTGCCAGCGGAGAGACCGATTACCAGCTCGAGTCCGGTGACAAGGTCGTCTTCAGCGCCGGGATCATACCCCAGCCGCTCAACAAAGCCAGCCGCCACATCGTGGCGACTAAGCTCAAGATGAGGGGGGCGAGGGTTTACGACAACATCCACGTCTCGGGACACGCCTGCGTCGAGGACCACTGGGAGCTTTTGAGGATGATAAATCCGGAGCACGTGATACCCAGCCACGGGACCTTCGAGAGTCACGGCAAGTACCTCTCCATGGCCGAGGATACGGGCTATGAGCTCGGCTACACCTTCCACATCATGAGAAACGGCCAGGAGCTGTTCCTCCCCTAAAATAAGGAGGTAAGGAGGCGTGATAAAAGATGGTGATGCTTGACGATGAGCTGAAGATGCGGGCTGGCATGATATCCGAGGCCATCGAGGACCTCCTGCCGGTGGTCCATCCGAAGGAGCTCTACGTGGCCGGAAGGCATCTGGTGGATGCCGGTGGAAAGAGGCTGCGGCCGAGCATGCTCCTTTTGGCCGCAGAGGCCGTCGGGGGCGACCCCGAGGTCGTGGTCCCGGCCGCGGTCTCGATAGAATTGGTCCACAACTTCACTCTTATCCACGACGACATTATGGACAACGCCGAGACCCGGCGGGGGAGGCCTGCGGTCCACGTCAAGTGGGACGAGGCGGGCGCCATCCTGGCGGGGGACACCCTCTATTCCAAGGCCTTCGAGATCCTGACGGCTTCGGAGGCGAAGCCCGAGGACATGGTGGCCTCGGTGGCGATGCTCGCCAGGACCTGTGCCGCCATCTGCGAGGGGCAGTGGCTGGACATGGAGTTTGAGAGGAGGGACCAGGTCACAGAATCCGAGTACCTGGAGATGATCGAGAAGAAGACCGGGGTCCTCTACGGGGCTGCAGCCTGGATGGGCGCCCGCCTCAGCGGCGCGCCAGCCCACCAAGCCGAGGGGCTGGATAGGTTCGGCCGCCTGGTGGGGATGGCCTTCCAAATCCAGGACGACGTCCTGGACCTGACCGCCCCCGCAGAAGTTCTAGGAAAGCCCAGGGGCGGGGACCTCGCCGAGGGCAAAAAGACCCTGATCATGATCCATGCCATGGCCACCGGCGCAGAAATCGAGATCTTCGGCAAGAGGAACGCGACCGGTCAGGAGATCGAGGCCGCCCTGAAGACCTTGCGGGCCAGCGGCTCCATCGACTACGCCCGGAAGAAGGCCGTAAACCTCGTCAGTGAGGGCAAAGAGGCCCTGGCGGTCCTCCCCGACTCGGACGCCAAATCCCTTCTGCTGGAGCTGGCCGACTACATGATAAGCAGAAGTTATTAATCCATAAAACGACCATCGGAATTCGTATCTTGGCGCGGTCGAGGGCCAGGTCGGGTCAGGCCAGCGGCCCGGTTCGCGGTCGCGACATCATCAGGAGGCGTTCAAATTGCACGAGCACGACGAATCGCATAAGCACGAGCACGGGTCGCACAAGCACGGACACGAGCTGCACAAGCACGAGATCGAGCACCTTTTGGAGCACTGGATCGAGCACAACAAGAGCCACAGCGAGAGCTTCCGGGCGAGGGCGAAGGAGATCGAGTTGGCGAATCCTCGGGCGGCGGCGAAGGTCCGAGAGGCGGCGGAGCTGATGGACCTGTGCACAAAAAAGCTGGAGGAGGCGGTGGGGGAGGTGTGAGGGTGGGGCGTGCCAGTTCGGTGTCGCCCATTTTATTAACTCTGATCTCGTAGATCGCTCTTGCTATGTCTGCGTGATCAACTCGAATTTTGATAACCATTCGGGATCGGTCGGACATAACGGACGGGCATTGGCCACAAGGACAAATCCCAGTACCAAAATCCTGATGAATAAATCACTTCTCCATCCGAGTGCAACCCACAAATAACAGAAAATTTTCAGGAGTGCCTTTCAGCCAATCGGCCGAAAGGCGCCCTTCTTCGCACGTATCTTGCACCGATCCCCTCGTCGTCGAATATCTCTAAATTACTTTTAGAGTCGCCTCCGCCTTGTTAGACGAGATCACATCTCCTTCCGGCCCGAAGGTCCCCACTGCAAGGGCTGTATTCACTACGGTCTCATTCAATTTAGCACCTACAGTTGCATTGAAGGAGATAAACGCATGCTCTTCTGTAATTCTCGTGTTGACTATTGGGAACTCGAGGGCCCAAGTTACGTTATTGCCAACGCGCCACTCGTACTTGATGTCGCGGGTCACTGGACCTAGAGCTGTCTCGTAATACAAGGTCGCACTACCGTCCTCGTATTCCAAGCTTTGATGCAGAATATCGGTGACGCTGATGTTCATAAGGGGAGTTGTGACATTATCGTGGCTGACTTCTATCCGGTATTGTACTGTGCTGCCATTCTTTACGGGGATAGGAACACCACTTGGTATCTGCGAAAGGCTTCTTTTTATAAGACGGCTCTCAACCGGTACTTCTACGGATGAGGATCCATTTACGCTCACGACATCCTTATCGACGCTTATCACGTTGGCGGGAGGTGGCACCACTCCTGGGGGTATCCTGCTGCCCTCTGCCTCAGCATAGGTGTAGATACATTCGTAGCCTGAGCAGTTTTTAGCGCTGCAAGTGAAATCATCGAGTCTTCTCGTTACGAAATTTCTGGGATTAGTGCTGTTTATCGTATACCGCGTATCGTTGATGCGCTCCAGGTTGTAGGTTCGGTTTAACTCCTTTTTGGGCAATAACTTATCTGGTTTCAGTACCGCGGAATGATCTCGGTTTTCGACGGGCGGATGGGAGCCATCGAAACAGCATGGCAACCACTCATCGTTAATTCCGGCGGCCGGAACGAAGAGCCCCTTGGCGTTCAGATCGTTCTCCATACTGATGTTGCCCTTCATCAGTGCGTCCTGTTCCCAATCTATCCTTCTGGCTCCTGTTCTGTTTGTCCATCCAGTTGCATCTCGAATCTCAATGACCCCATTTGTGACTGTTGCGTCATACTGGAAATCATAATCAAAACCTCGTCCAATCTCAGGGCCAATTTTCACATCTGCGTTGACTACTATGGTATTTGAGTAGTAGCTTTTTTCACCTAATTTGTACCTATATTGACTAGGTTTATCTCGAATAGAAGACGATGTCTCATTCGGGTCTGGAACCTCACAATATCGGTTTGTACTATACGGTGTCGTGAGGTTTGTTCTGTTTGATCTGCCCAGATAGAGCGGGTTTTTTCGGCTGTATAAAAGATCAGAAGGCTTATCGTTGTAACGGCTAACGTTTATATCATCGTATCTTATCTTCTTAAAGGCGGATATCGCTCTGTTGTTGGGGAAAAAACCCTTTGCATAGAACTCGGAGATCCCTTTCTTACCATTGAAGTCTACAGTCTGATTGTGTTTCAATGTCGAGTTCGGACTGACTTCTTGTCCATCATAATACTCGATTTTATCGGTAAACTTGATATTCCCCTCAACAAGGTGGTTTAACGATCCTGCTTTATAGCCTTCTGTATAACCGTTCTCCTCCAGCCTGGGCTCTTTCAGATAGCTGTAATGCGTCATCGTTGAATCGTTGTCGTTGCTAGTGCAATTGAATGTACATGTAATAGTCGTCGAATACGCTGTATTACATGCTAATATAGCTAACGCAAACATCAAAATAGTAAATCTGATAACCATCTTCGCCGACCCCATAATGTGCTTATGATCTAAACCAATAATTGTCTCAGAGCACATCCTAAAAAAAACTATAGTATACATTTTTCCTCCAATTCGCTTGATAGGCTCGTGTTTCTGCATATTCAACGATTTTTTAGGATGTGCTCTAAGCTATATTCCGACCCTTGAAAGTATCATCTTAAGCGAAAATTTTTAGCGGTGTGAACGTGATATCTTCTTCCGGGCTATTAGGGTCCCAGAATTTATGCTTAATCTCCCCATCTTCTTTATACCAGATGATGAGCGCAGCGATCGGGATTCCAAGAACCTCCCTACCGATGGCCACTCCGACGGTACACCCTGCATAAGCCCGTCTGACGTGAGCAAATGCCCAAAGAGCCTTATCGCAATCAATCCATTTGTCCTCAAAAGTCGTATCTCCGACCGCATGGGTATGAAATTCTCTATCAATACATTCCTCGTTGTACACCTCATTTTTC
>CAZNGI010000057.1:0-10782 GCA_964572505.1 uncultured Methanotrichaceae archaeon
GTTCGTTCAGATCATATTGCCTTCCCAGGTTTAGGAATTTATCCTTCCTCAAACGTCGTGTGGGTCCGCGATCTCGCAGCCTTTTTCACGTCGTACCCTCCGTACCTCTCCGAGAGCCGGTCCGCTCAAGAGGTCGGCGGAAAAGGATAAAACCGGCCTCGACCTTGGAAGTTCGAATAAGCAGACTTCTGGCCGGTGAACTCATATGAAGCTCGAAGAACTGATCGCCGCGGCCCGCGGTGAGGTGGAGGTCGACCTCCTTCTGGAGGGCGCAGATATCGTGAACACCCTCTCTGGCGAGCGGTACCGATCGGACGTGGCGATCTATGATGGTACTGTGGTGGGATTCGACTGCCCAAGCGCGAGAGACGTCATGGACCTCTCGGGAAAGGTGCTGGCACCGGGGTTCATAGACGGGCACGTCCACATCGAGTCCGCCATGGTGACGATCCCCGAGTACGCCAGGGCCGTCGTTCCCAGGGGCACGACGACAGTGGTGGCCGACCCCCACGAGATCGCAAACGTCCTGGGTGCCGAGGGGATAAGGTACATGCTCGACTCCTCGAAGCTTTCGCCCCTTTCCGTCTTCGTCATGCTCCCTTCTTGCGTTCCGGCGACCCACCTTGAGACCTCTGGAGCCTCTCTCGACGCCGAAGCCCTCTCGAAGCTGATCGATGAAGATGGAGTTTTGGGGATAGCCGAGGTGATGAACTACCCAGGGGTCATTTTCCGAGACCCTCAGGTCCTCGCGAAGATCAGGCTCGCGGGCGAGAAAAGGGTCGACGGCCACTGCCCGCTCCTTTCGGGAAGGGACCTTGCTGCCTACGTCGCCGCGGGGATCGGATCAGACCACGAGTGCACGTCCCTGGAGGAGGCCCGCGAGAAGCTCCGGCTCGGGATGAGGATCATGATCCGGGAGGGGACGGCCGCAAAGAACCTCGACGACCTCCTCCCCCTGGTGAATGAGGTCAAATCCAGGCGTTTTCTATTCGTCTCCGACGATCGGCACCCCACCGACATCCTCCGGGAGGGGCACATCGATTCCATGGTCAGGAGGGCCGTCGAGTCGGGCCTCGACCCGATCGTCGCGATCCAGATCGCAAGCCTCAACGCCGCCGAGTACTTCGGCCTTCGGGACCTGGGGGTCATCGCTCCGGGCTGCAGGGCCGACATAGTCGTTCTGGACGACCTCGATAAATTAGAGGTCCAAAAGGTTCTGAAGGAGGGAAAGACCGTCGCCGAAGGCGGCCAGATGATCGTGCCTCTCGGAAAAGCTCCAAGACCCGCATCGGCCTCGATGTGGGTCGGCCGGATCGATCCCGGATCGTTCGATATAAAGGCCGAAGGCCCTCTGGCGAGGGTAATCGGAGTCGTGCCAAACCAGATAATAACCAGATCCTTCCGAACTCGGCCCGAGGTCGTCGATGGATATGTGGTAGCCGACGTCGAGAGGGACGTTCTGAAGATGGCCGTCGTCGAGAGGCACAGGGGAACGGGGAACGTCGGCCTTGGCCTCGTCTCCGGCTTCGGCCTAGAGAGGGGGGCGATCGCGACCTCCGTCGCCCACGACTCCCACAACATCGCAGCCGTGGGGACCGGCTCTGAGGAGATTTTTCTGGCGGTCTCGAAAGTTTTGGAGATGGGCGGCGGCCTCGTCGTCGTGGACGATGGAAAGGTCACGGCATACCTCCCGCTGCCGATAGCTGGCCTCCTGTCAGACCGATCGATGGAGGAGGTCGCAGAGAAGATCGAAGAGATGGTGGAGGCGGCAAGGGGCCTCGGCTCAAATCTCGAAGACCCCTTCATGACCCTCTCCTTCCTCTGCCTTCCCGTGATCCCGGAGCTGAAGCTGACCGACCGGGGGCTCGTCGATGTGAACAGATTCGATTTCGTGCCGCTCTTCGTTGGAGAGGATGACGAGGACCAGGCCTGAGGAATGGTGAGGGGGATCAAGGCGAGGAGGATGAATCCCAAAAAGAGAGCCCTCGATTCCAGCCCCGAAGGGATCTGGTTTCGCAGGAACCGAAAGAACATGTACAGCATCGCCGCCCTCCTCCCCCTGGTCGAGGGCGCGGGCCTCGCCGACGGGCCGAGGGATGGGATCATGCTCTACAGCTTCGCCTCGGCCCAAGCCGAGGAGGTCTACCGGGAGGTTGCAGGCTCCAACGTCGATGCGGTCTTCGTCGCCGGAGGCCCCCACCCCTCGGCAAGGCCGGCGGAGACGCTCCGATACTTCGACTACGTCGTCATCGGCGAGGGGGAGGAGACGCTTCCGGAGCTGATCGGCGTCATCAAGGGCGGGGGCGACCCCGAGAGGGTCCGGGGAATCGCCTACGAGCGGGATGGCGCTGTCCGGATCACGCCTGAGCGGGATATCGTCGACCTGGATCGCTACCCACCCTTCAAGCCACCGATATTCTCCCCCATCGAGATCAGTCGCGGCTGCCCCTGGGGGTGTGCTTACTGCCAGACCCCCCGCCTCTTCGGCAGGAAGATGCGCCACAGGTCGATTCCGACCATTTTGAAGTACGCCCGCTGCTACTCGGATCTGCGGTTCACGTCGCCTAACTCCCTAGCCTACGGCTCCGATGGCGTCCATCCCAGAATCGATAAAGTCGAGCTGCTGCTCAAATCGCTTTCGGAACTCGGAAAACCGATCTACTTTGGGACCTTCCCCTCAGAGGTGAGGCCCGACTTTGTATCGGAAGAGGCCCTGGACCTCGTAGTCAAGTACTGCAAAAACCGCTACCTCAGCATCGGTGGCCAGTCGGGAAGCAACGAGATTTTGAGAAGGATCGGCAGAGGCCACAACGTCGAGATCGTTAGACGGGCCTGCAACATGTGTCTCGACCGGGGGATCGTTCCGAACCTCGACCTGATCGTGGGCCTTCCGATGGAGACGCCAGAAGACCAGAGGATGACCCTCGACCTGGCGCGGGAGGTCGTCGGAAAGGGCGGAAGGATCAGGGCCCACTACTTTTCGCCCCTTCCAGACACACCCCTCGAAGACACCCTGCCCGTGCCGGTGGCAGACGAGGTGGCAAGAGAGATGGGAAAGCTCGCCCTGAGGGGAAAGGCGACAGGGAAGTGGGCTCCCGAAGGTCAGATGTAAAAGCGCCTGAAAGGTCGCCTGTAGTCGTCCTGGGGCTGATACTTCACCACGATCTCGTTTTCGTCCACGTGAATCTCCTTCACAGACTGGGCGAACATGTACCAGGCGTAACCTCGGTCCGGCATTTTCAGCTTATCTGGCAAGCTCGATACGAACTCGGTCTCGTTCAGGATGTAGGATCTGAGAAGCTCGCTTCCCGAGGCGAAGAGGAATGGAAAGCCAACCTGCTCCACCTCTTCTGCCATGCAGGGGTCAGTCAGCCTCAGCCGCTGCCTGAGATATTCGCGGTAATCTTCCTCTGTGATCACAATCTCTTTCAATTCGCTCAACGCGATTCACCGGAAGCGAGTCTAGCGAGAGATGAGATAAAAATTGCGGGGCGGGTCTGCCTCAAGACCCCGCGTTACCCGGATTCGAAAAATTCGTCGAGCTTTCCCGGGCTGGCGGCTTTTGCGGGCCATTTAGGAGGGAGGGCCCAAGACCGCCCAGCCTTTCGGGGAATGAAGGACGCAAGCCCTTCTGATGCGGGAAAAGCAGATCCCGCCATTCAATCGCGGATCAGATGCTGACGCACCATCGGCGAAAGCTCGCAAGTGGGTCTGGACTGCCAGCCCGGAGCCTCGATATCGGGTACATGAAGACCTGATTTTATTTATAAATATCTCATTCGACCGAGACCCACAAGTCCAGGCCAGAGAGCGCTCCCAACACGTCCTCTGCCATGGTGGACCTCGTCTCCTCGTCGATGTCTTTTGAGAGGACGACCTTGACCCGTTTTCCCTCGACCTCGATAAGGTCGACCCTCTTTGCCGCGATGATGTTAAGCCCCTTGGCGGGATCGAGGACGCCAGTCATAATCCTCTTCACGAAATCCTCGTCGACGGCCCTCTTACCCCTCTTCGCTTCGTACTTCATTATCGCAGCCTTGAGGCCGGAGGTTGCTAGCTGTGCGCAGTGGACCTTGTGCTTTGGAAGGCCGCCAAGCTCCTCGACTACGTCCTTGAAGTGGACGTTTTTTGCCTCCTCCAGGGTCTTGCCTTTGGCGAGCTCTGTCGTGACGCTGGTGCTGGCGATGTTCGCCGCGCACCCGAAGCTCTCGAACTTTATGTCCTCGATCACCTCGGTATCGGGGTCGACCTTCATGTACAGCTGGACCATGTCGCCGCATGCGGCGCTCCCCACCTTCGCGGTCACGTCCGCATCTTCGATCCTTCCGGGGTTTCTGGGGTTTTTGAAGTGGTCCAGGACCTTTTCAGTATATCCAAGGTTGCTCATGATCAAGCCTCGACTTTTTGTTCCGACTTGGAGCCTGAGGTGGGTACGGGGTCTACGGAACAGGCTGCTATCTTCTCGACGAGCTTTGCGAGGACCTCTTTCCTCATACCTCCGACGAACTTGATGGACCCGACGACTAGGTGGCCGCCGCCGTTGACGCCGCCCGCCTTGATCTCCTCTCGAAGCTCTCGAACCATCTTTGGTATGTTCATCCGCACGCCCCGGCTCCTCAAGACGGCGAAGTCGGGCCCGTAGCCGATGGTCACCACGGGCTTTCCATCGTATTTCTTGCAGAGACGGTCGTGGACCTCGCCCGAGGTCTTTCCCGGCGGCGGGAAGGTGAACTTGTGGGCGTAGTTCTCGACGTCGAGAACGTTCAATACGGCGCCGTTCGGCAGGGTCTGGGTCTTGACGTGGGCGAGGGAGGCTCTTAGCTGCTCCTCGATCGCCTCGTTCGCCTGCTCGCAGAGGAGCTGGACGATATTCCTGTGCCGATCGAGCCTTCCAAGGCATAGGATGTCGTTGACAAGGCCCCTTCCATCGTTGAACCTCAGCCAGAAGGCCTCGTAATCGAGGGCGAGAGCGATCTTCTTCAGGTCCTCCAACTTGAACCTGTCCTCGACGAGCTTTATGTACCTTCCAGCCTCCGGAGCCTCGCTCCGATCGCCGACGGCCGAGACCGCCGGAAAGTGCTTGATCTTCTCCTCGACCTCGGGGTTGATCATCCTCGCGATCTCCGTCGCGATCATGCCCGTGGTGATCCCGAAGTCGCCCCCCTGGTGGGCGGGGTTTACGTGGGTTATGAGGTACTTGTCCACGGCCTCGTCGGGGTGGTGGTGGTCGACGACGAGCATCTCCAGGCCGTAGATCTGGGCCTGTCTCATGGCGGGAACGTCCTCTTCGGTGGAGCCGTTGTCCATCAGGACTATGAGCGGCATCTTCTGATCGTGGCGGGACTGGTCCTCCAGGGCGTAGGTGAGGTCTTTTGTCACGTCCTCCAGCTCGTAGAAGGGGGCCTTCGAGGGCGCACGCCTGTAGTTGTAGTGCTCGGCGTCGGCTCCCCCCACCTCTTTGATCAGAGGGAGGATCGCGGTCTCGATCGCCACCGCCGCGCTCATCCCGTCGGCGTCGGCGTGGTGCCTCACCACAATCGGCTTCGACTTCAGAATCGCCCGCCGAATCTCCTTTGCGACCTCCCTCATCTTGGGCTTGAGCCTGGTGATAATCTCGCTTTCCACCAGAAGGGGCGGGTCGCTGGGTTCGGCCCTCTCGTCGATGGACTTCTCGATCCTGCCCTTGACGACGGAGGCCTCCCCTCCCCAGAGCTGTTTCATCGACCTGACCTCGATCTGGATCTGGCCGTTTCTCACCGAGACGTCGCCGATCGCCCTCACGATCATCTCGCTGTCGATCTCGGAGTAGGCGCGAACCCCCGCCCGCTCGAAGGCGGCGCAGAAGACGAGGCCGCTATCGTCGGCCACCGTGAAGATGGTGGGCCCGCCGGTCTGCTTAACCTGGATCACCTCGCCCTCGACACAGATCATCTTTCCGACGTGACTTTGGAGCTGATCGACTCTAGTCACCGGAAGCTCCTTTCTCACCTCCAGGGTGTGGTGTTCGCCCACCTCGACGGGCTCAAGCTCGATGTTCCCGTTCGGGGCGACGTTTCTAACCCGGACGTAGATCTCCTCGCCGACTTCGGGCGTTCGCTTCAAAAACTTGTTGTGGGCAAGCCCCCGGACGTGGTCGTTCAGGTCCACGAAGGCTCCGAAGTTGGCGATCCCCGATACCTTGCCCTGGTATGTGTCACCCACCACAAGATCGCTGGTATCGCAGGCGTTCTCCAGGGTGTGTACGACGGGCTTTTTGGCGCAGTTGGTACAAAGCTCGCCCTTGGTGGTGAGCTTGGCGCCGCAGACGGCGCAGAGGTACTCTCGGCCCAGGCCCCCGCACTCTTGGCAGGTCTCGGTGACGGGGATTTTGCCCTCGCCCTTGCAGACGGGACATTTCGTCGCCCCCTTGCTCACCAGGTCGTCGATATCGCTGGCAGAGGCCTCGCCCAGGCTGACGGACTCGATCTTGCCGGTCCCCTTGCAGTTGGGACAGGCTCTCTCTCCCACCGTCGAATAGCCCTTGCCCCCGCATTTCTCGCACAGGTTCATCCCTCTGGAGAAGACTGCCAAGGGATTTATCGGTTTTGGAGGGGACAAGGGGATAAATAGCATCTCGCATCTCTTTCGGCCATGCGAGTTGTGGTTCTGCGGCTTGGCCACCGGCCAGAGCGGGACAAGAGGATCACCACCCACGTGGGCCTGGTGGCGAGAGCCTTCGGGGCCGAGGAGATGCTCCTGGCGGGAAGGGACGACAAGCTGGTGGGCGGCATCGAGGACGTCGCCGAGAGGTGGGGCGGCGACTTTCAGGTGAGGTCCGAAGTCAGCTGGAAGGGTGAGGCGAGGCGCTGGAAGGAGTCGGGGGGCAGGATAGTCCACCTCACCATGTACGGAACGCCCCTTTCTGAGTCCATCGAGGAGATCCGTCGATCCGAAGCGGTGATGGTGGTGGTGGGAGCCGAGAAGGTCCCTCCCGAGATCTACGAGATGGCCGACTGGAACGTGGGCGTCGGAAACCAGCCCCACTCGGAGGTGGCGGCTCTGGCGATCTTTTTGGACAGGCTCTGGGCGGGCGAGGAGCTGGAGAAGGAGTTCGGGGGAAAAATCGAGGTCGTCCCAAGCCCCAGATACAAGACCGTGATCGAAAGGCGAGAGGAAAATGAGGGCTGATCGACCCTTGAGAGTTCTCGCCGTCGGCGCGAACGTCCGGCACATCGCCTCTTCTGCGGCCAGGGCAGGATGCGTTGTTTTTGCAGCCGACTGCTACTCTGATCTTGACCTGGCAGAGTCGGTTTCCCGGTCTTTCCTCCTCGACTGCGACCCCTCGATTTCGGGCGATCTTGCGAGGTCGGCCGAAAACCTTATCCAAAGAGTTCTCGATCGCGATCGAATCGATTGCCTGGTCTTGGGGCCGGGCATCGAGGAGATGAGAATCGATGGAGTTAAAATCCTGAACAACCCGCCTGAGAAGATCTCGGAGGTTTCAGACAAGCTCTGGCTTGCCCGCTGGCTCGAAAGAGAGGGCTTTGCCGCGGTTCCGACGCGGTCTCTTGGCGAGGACCGGGATCTCGGGGGGTTTCCGCTGATGGTCAAGCCCAGGAAGGGCGCGGGCGGCGCCGAGAACAGGCTCGTCCTGAACGATGAGGATCTGGCCAGCCTTGAGGGCGATCTGATCGTCCAGGAGATGGTGGATGGGATCCCCTCAAGTGTCTCTGTGATCGCCGACGGCGAGGAGGCGGTGGCGATATCCGCGAACGAGCAGCTGATCGGAACCGATTGGCTTGGTGGTAGCGGCTTTCGCTACTGCGGGAACATCTCGCCTCTCGATCTCGCCCCGGACGACCCCGTCGTTGCCGATATGATCGAGATAGCTGAAGAGATCGCCATCCAGCTCCATCTTGTGGGCTCCAACGGAATCGACTTTCTCCTCACAGAATCCGGCCCCGTCGTCCTGGAGGTGAACCCGAGATTTCAGGGGAGCCTCGACGCCGTGGAGATCTCAACAGGGATGAACATCTTTCGGGCTCACCAACTCTCTTTCGATGGAAACCTTCCCGAAAGGCCGAAGCCTCGCGGGTTCGGTGGCAGAGCAATCCTCTTCGCAAAGGACGACCTAAAAATAGAGGCGGACCTCAGAGGCGTCACTCGATGGGTCGCCGACGTCCCAAGGCCGGGATCTTCCGCTAAGAAGGGCGATCCCATCGCGTCGATCAAGAGCTTTGGAGAAGAAAGGAAAAAGGCGATGGATCTGCTCCAGAGCAGAAGCTCGGCGATCTATGGAACCTGCCGCCGCCTTTGACTACTCGGATTTACCAGGACATGACCCGGTAGAGCCAGTTGCAGATCATGGTGATGAACTTTGTCGACCCGCTCCCTTTCTCCAGCTTCTCCCGATCCTTATCACCGTACTTTTTATCCTTCATCCAAGACATGATTTTTGGGTTGTCTATCTGGAGATATAATGATATCGGTCTCACCCGCATCCCGGACAGAACCAGTGGTCTGACTCGCTCGGATCGGCCGGGGATGGCCGATAGAAAGCTCCCAGGCGCGGCACCATTTCGACGTCATTTGGCAAGGCCCTGATCGAGGCATAGCGGCTTATCCGACGAAATGCTCGTGATTTGGGCTTATGCCGGCGGTAAGGCGTCCGAACTTGAGGCCGCCCCGCTAGAAAAACCAAAATCTTTATGAGACATAAGAGAGGCTTTCATCTAAGTGATAAATATGGACATTGTAACCACTATCGAATACCTTCAGTCATTGGTTGTGCTGGCGCTCTTCTTTGGAATTCTGGCAGCCGGGTTCAAGGTCTGGCGCTGGAACTACGCCTGACCCACCCGAAAGAACCGCCAGTTAACTCTTTTTGTCATTGGCCGCATCGGATTCAAGTCAGCTGTACTTTCCCGACCCGAGAACGATCACTTTTGTCCCTTTGAAATCGAGCTTAGCGCCCTGACCAGGAAGTATCTGGACCGATGCAGAGCTGAACTTGTAGCCGCTGGCATCCACCATTATCGAGTGCCATCCGGGGCTTAAGGAGACCCAGTAGCCGCCATCCTCATCCGTCGATACGGAGAATAGGCCGTCGATTCGGACTTTCGCCCCAGGTACACCCGCGCCGTTTTTGTCGGTGACCTTTCCCTCCAGCCACCCGGACTCATCCTGATAAGGTCCAGTGGGATAAACCGCCCCTCCGGCGGGGTACCCCACCAGGGCCCCTGCTGCTGAGACGGTCCCGGTCCAGACCCTGGCGGTCGACTGGGTGAAGCTGAACCCCTCAAGCTCCGCGGTCACGGCGTAGGTCCCCGAGGGCAGGTCCATCCCGTAGTAGCCTAGTGAGTTCGTGACGGTGCTGAAGAGGCCGCCTCCTGTCCCAGAGATCCTGACCCTGGCTCCGGGAACGCCGTTCCCATAAGAATCGATCACTCTCCCCACCAGGCCGTAAGTGGTCGGATACCCGGCAGAGCTGACGGAGAGGGTGACGTTGTTGCTTCGCGTGCTGGTGTTGAACTGATAATAGTGGGACTCCAAAGTCTCCGCGTAACGATCCAGCCTGTACCAACCGGGGCTCCTAAAGCCCTGTGATATGATCCTCCTCCCCCTGTCGTAAAAGGTGAAGGGGCCCCAGTCGGCTATGTAGAGCCAGAGGGAGTAGGGGGTGCCCAGGTTGACCTGCCCTCTCGTGACCAGAAGGCCGTCCGACTGCAGATAGAGCTGGTTGGGGCTGAGCACCTCGTCCCCGATCAACAGGTCCTGATCCGGGGCGAAAGGATCGGCAGAGATCAGCTGAGGCACGTCGTAGCTGCTCGGAGAGTAGGGGTCCCAGTCAGGCCTTCCGGGAGAGTAGTCCGACTCCTGGCCGGGGCCGAAGGGGTCCCATTCGGGCCTATCTGCTGCGAAGGGGTTTGGCAGGTATTCAACCTCTGGATCGTCGTTCGCCTCGATACCGGTCGCGCAAAAGGCTGCCGCGAAGATCGCTCCCAATAATATGCAAAGTGCGAATCGGCTTGTCAATTTCAAAACTTCAACCTCCCCAAAGTGAAAAGCGCTCGCCGTCGACTTAAAGATTGCGGAAGGTGTAGGCGATGCCATGGATTTCGAACGGTTGGTGTTTTTCATACCTCGATCTTGGCGCAGGTGCCTCTGCAGGCCTTTACCAATCCAGGAATTCAAGTTTTTTATGAGCATATCGAGAGATGGTCCCCCATAACGTTTAAGTACATTCAATTCCATCCGAACAAACTGGAATTTCAGAATGATCCGAACAAATAAAACGGATGTTGGAAAGTGAAGATCAAGAGGTGGGAGATAAGGCAGGAACCTGGATCGAGGCAAATTCGAAGGTCATTTAAAAAATCATCCGTCCATGAAAACGCTTAACTCAGAGCAGGTTTATCAAACAATACCGCAGTTCGAACCCCCCCTAAAAAAAGTGGATCCGGTTTTGCGAGACCGACCGCTGAGTCGACTGGGGATGCTGTAGATAACTTATATATAGAACTGACAAATGGCCATTATATTAAACTCAATATAGGTTGGAGGAGAGTCATGAACTACCTTAGGGCTGGAGGACTGCTTTGCCTGCTCCTGGTCGCCATGGCGGCAGTTCTGCCAATGGGGGCGTTGGCACAAGATGATGCTCCAGATGGATTGGTCCCGCCGGGGGCCGAAACCTCGATCGGTGACGGCGCTGAAAAAGCGACTGCTGAGGAAGCACCTGCCGAAGGGGTGACACCACCGGAGGAATCTGAAGAGGCACCTGCCGAAGAGGTGACACCACCG
>CAZNGI010000057.1:10882-13828 GCA_964572505.1 uncultured Methanotrichaceae archaeon
CGGAGGAATCTGAAGAGGCACCTGCCGAAGAGGTGACACCACCGGAGGAATCTGAAGAGGCACCTGCCGAAGAGGTGACACCACCGGAGGAATCTGAGGAGGCACCCGCCGAAGAGGTGACCTCGCCAGAGGTCGTTGAAGATGCACCGATGATGGATGCTCCCATGGAAGATGCTCCCATGGATGACACCGCCTCGACGGAAACGGCAGTCTCTGAAGGGACGACTTCCGCCGCCACAGGCAACGAGACCGCAGGCGTGACGAACGAGACGACTCCAGAGGAGGAGGTGGAGACGGCTCCGGAGGAAGAGGAAGAAGAAGAAGAAGAAGAAGAGGAGCCTGAAGAGGAGCTCTCCGAGACAGATCGAATCTGGCGCGAGGGAAAAAATCCGGCAGACTACACCTGGGACCCCCAGACATTCTCGGGCTTCTTCTACGATCTCGATGACAACGTGGGAACCGAAACCCTCACAGTCCACTTGAGGGAATCCGGCGACAATTACGACAGGTCCATCGATGACGGAGACCTGGAGTACGAGACCAACGCAGATTCGATAGAGTTCAATTTCGGCAGGTGGGGCGAATATCAGGTCATAGGCTTCATGGCTCAGAAGTACTTCGCCGGCTACATGGGCACAGATCCTGACGTCGTGGACAAGGATATCAGCCTCCTGGATGAAGAGGAGCTTCGCGAAGTTCTGATCGACGACGACGACGAGTACACCGTGGACACGGGATCGGTCCTGCCCCTTGAAGAGGGGTACGAGTTCCGGATCAAGGAGATCGACCTCGATGGGAACAAGGTCTGGCTCTCCCTCGCCAAGGACGGTGAGGAGGTCGACAGCAAAGTAGTAGACCCGACAGACCTCGGATCGTCGACCTACAAGTACGAGATAGACCTGAGCGGTGAGGATCTGCCGCTGGTCATGCTCCACGTGTCGAACATCTTCGCCGGGACCGAGAGCAGTCTTGTGACCGTTGACGGCATCTTCCAGATCTCCGACAGGTACACCACCGTCGCCAGCGGCGATAAGTACGGAGATATGGAGGTCGACTCGATATCCGGCGACACCATCAGGATGAGCAACGACAACTCCATCACCCTTCGGAAGGGCAAGACCGTCCCGGTGATGGGGGATGTCAGCTTCCTGGTAGCCGATGCCGACGAGCTCAGGTTTGGGCCGACGGTGAAGAGGACTGGAAATTACGAGATCAGGGGAACGATCGTCGACCCATCCGAGTATCCTGAATTCACATGGACCCCCTACAACTTCGAAGGGTTCTACTACGACATCGACGATGACGTGGGAACCGAAGAGCTCAGGGCCACGTTCACCGGTGACAAGGTCGACGACGGAGATCTCGAGTACAGGACCGAACCCGAGCCGGTGGAGTTCGAGTACTCCCGCTGGGGCAGCTACAACGTCATAGGTTTCCTGGCCGAGAAGTATTTCGCAGGATACAACGATGACACCGAGTTCAACGACGAGTTCAGCGTCATAAACGAAGGCGAGCTGAGAAAGGTCCTCATAGACGACGACGAGTCCTACACGGTTCGAAGCGGCGCCACCTTCCCATTGAAGGAGGGGTACGAGCTTCGGATAAAGGAGGTCGACCTTGACGGAAACAAAGTCTACCTGTCCATCACCAAGGATGGAGATGAGGTCGACAGCAAGGTCATCGAGCCCGGAAGCTCTGTTCAGAGCTCCACCTTCACCTACGACGATGAGATCGGAAGCGAGGACGTGCCTATAATCGCGGTCCACGTCCAGAGCGTCTTCCGGGGTAGGGAGGAGGATCTCGCAACGGTTGAAGGCATCTTCCAGGTATCCGACAAGGCCAGATCCGTCGAGGATGGCGAGACCTACGGCAAGATGGAGATCGACAGCGTCTCTGACAGCGGAATCGAGATGGTGAACGACGGCTCCTTCAGCCTCGGCAAGGGCAAGACAATCTCCATCATGGAGAACATGAAGTTCAGGGTCTCCGACAGCGACATAAAGCTCGTCGTCCCCGTGGTCGAGGTCAAGGCAGAGGTCAAGCCCATGAGGATTGAGATTCCAGAGGTTACGGTTGGAACCCCTGCCGAGATATTGGTGACTTCTGACGGAAAGCCGGTCATCGGCACCCTCATCACCATCAACGGGGATGAGGTCGGGACCACCGACACCGACGGGATATACTTCTACTCGCCAAAGGTTGCTGGCAGCTTCGACATCGAGGCCAGGAAGGATGAGTACACCGACGTCAAGGGCGTACTCGTCGTCAACGATATCCTCGAGGAGAGGGTGCTCGCCATCAGCTCGCCTCAGGAAGTCATGAAGGGAGAGAGCTTCGTCGTCAAGGCCACCATCGGCCTCGACCTGAGGTCGGTCGAAGGCACACAGATCGCCTTCGATGACGCCAGTATCGGCACGACCGACAGCCGTGGCACGGTATCCTACGCATCGGACGCTGTAGGCAGCCACACCATAACGGCCTCCAAGGAAGGGTACGAGAGCGGCTCAAGAAAGATCGTGGTAATCACCCCGATCGAGATAACGGGGCTTGAGATGCCCGAGACCACGAGGGCCGGCAAGACGGTCAAGATCACCGTCACCGCCGAGAACAGGGGATCGGTCAGCGACAACACCACGGTGGAACTGAAGGTCAACGGAAATCCCGAGGGCTCTATGGATCTCACCGTCGGCGCTGGCGAGACTGGATCTGCGACCTTCGAGTACAAGCCCGAAGAGCCTGGTCTTTACACGGTAGAGGTCAGAGGAATCCAGAGGACCCTGACGGTGGAGGAGAAGAGCAACATCGGCATGATCGCCGGAATTCTGGTGCTCTTATTCGCCATCGGCGGTGGGGCTTACCTCTATTCGACCGGCAAACTGAACGAGATTCTGGGGCAGATCAAGAACCGCTGAACCTGCCCCAAAAACCTCTTTTTTTCATTTTTTT
>CAZNGI010000058.1:0-13442 GCA_964572505.1 uncultured Methanotrichaceae archaeon
CCTAGATCATCCCCATCTCCGAGAGCCTCTCAGGGAGGTAGACCTTCGTCACGAAGTCGAGCCCCTTTCCGGCGAAGGCCTGCTGCTCAGCCTTCTTCATGAGCTTTAACTGGAGCTGGATCTGCTCTTTCCAGTAGTCGGTCGCGAACCTCGGGTCGGCGAGCTCGCTTCGAAGGGCCTGGAGGTCCTGGTCGGTCAGCTTGTCGGTGGACAGGTCGTAGTTGACGATGTCCGTCGGCTGGACCCCCAGAAACTGGGCTGCTGGCGTCACCAGGTAGTCGGAGAGGTAAGCGCTCTTGATGGCTCCGTAGGCGACGCTGGCAAAGATCCGATAAGACCAGGGGTCGCCGTCGGTGAAAACGAGGACGGGGAGGGCGAGCTCCTCGTTCAGCCTCTTTATGAGACGTCTGGTGCTCCTTGCGGGCTGGCCCTTCAGGTGGACCAGGATTGCGTTGTGCTCCTGGTCGAAGCCGTTCTCGATCAGCCGGGCGTGCATGCCGCCGGTCTCTATCGCGACGACGAACTTTGCGTCGTGATCCTTGAACTCGACGTTGTCGACGTTGAAGGGTATCTGGTACCCGGCCTCACCGACGTCCTCCTGGCAGTGGATCGTCCTCTCGCCCCTCCGGGTCTTCTCACTGATGGTGAGGGGGCCAAAGACCGTGGCACCGTCCTCCTCGGGCCGGACGTGAAAGTCCTCTCGGAGCAGAGTCGTCAGAATCTCCAGATCCTCGACGAGCCGGTCGCTTTCGGCCTGCTCCCCGAACTTGGCCACGTCCCAGTTCTCGGAGATGTAGTAGATCTCTCTCAGGGTGGAGCCCCGGTTATGCTGGAGGTGCTCTTTGATCAGAAGCTCGACAAGATAGGATGTCTTGAGGACGCTCTTTGCGCCTCTCACGGTCTTGACGGACCGGACGCTCTCCTGGTCGCCATAGACCCAGATCTCTCCCTCCTGGTCGTACTCTAGGTTGCTCTTCGTCCTGCTGGGAAGGGCGAGGTGAGGTACGATTCCCTGTTCGAACTGGTCGTAGAGCGTCTCCGCTAGGCCCAGAAGCCTCTTCCTCGTCGTCTCTGAGTCCTTCATCTATCCCACCACCCTTGCACCGCTGACAAGCTCCGAGGGGATGCCTTCGACCACGGGCTCGGAGAAACTGACCCCCTCCGAGGGAACCGTGTACCTGATCTTCTGCCGCTCTCCGGGCCGAAGAGACACCTTCCAAAGGTGATCGTACCCGTCCCCGAGAGCGATCACCCTCGCGGTGGGCTCGACGGACTTCGCCTCCACTGAGACCGTCTCGTGGAGCTTGAAAGCCTTGGCGGCATCGCTGTAGTTTGCAACCTCCAACGTCACGAAGGTCTCGCCGTTCTCGGAAACTATGGACCTTTTGACCAGGAGGTTTCCCATGATCTTGGCGACGACGGGGTTGATGTCCGGCTCCTCCCGTTCGAGAAGCTCTGCCAGCTTCTTTGAGATCCGAGGAAGGAGCTTTCTTATGATCTCCTCCTTCTCCTTTCGCTCCGAGAGGGCGCTCTTTTTGGAGAGGTACCGCCGGAGCTTTCTTCCCACCTCCTTCAGGCCCAGCTCCACCTCCGCCACGATCTCGGGAACGTCGGCGACGGCGTCTTTCGACTCTGAGGTGAAGGGTATGTTCGTCGAGGCGATGTGGACTAGAAGCGCCACAGGTCCTGTGGGAACCCCGCCTCCGGGCTGGCTCAGGGAGTATGTCTTCCAGGAGATGTTCTCGATGGCGTGGGTTATGGCGCACCCTCCCTGCTGGTAGAGGAGGGGAACCCGATTTGCGAACCTCAAAACGTCGACCTTGCCGTCCGCCTTCAGCTCGCCGCCGTAGGCGAGCCCCACCTCCACCTGGAAGGGGTTTCCCGAGTAGACCGAGACCGACCTCATGGAGGTGGCGATATAGTCCACCCGGTACTCCTTCTCCAGGCCCGTCCTTATCAGCTCCTCGCCGATGGGGGATAGGCAGTCGGTGGGGGGCGACTTGAGCCTCATCTGCTTGAAGGCAAAAAGGAGCCTCGTTGCCTCGGAGTGGGTCAGATCCTGGGGGACCATCTCGGGATCGAGCTCCGCCCGCTCAGAGATCTCCTGGGATATGATCGCCCCGACGCTGGAGAAGGAGCCCTGGAGGAAGCTTTTGAGCTTCTTCTTGTCGGTGTACCTGAGCATCTTGATGAGGCCGCCAAGCTCCATCCCCCAGGGGTGGGGCTTGATCTCGTAGGAGGGCCGCGGCATCTTGTCCGTCGCCCTCTCGAAGACCTCCATGTTCCCGTCGGGCTCGACGAGGGTGATCCGGGCGTGGGGGTTGACTATGGCCACGTTCTTCAGATAACCATAAATCGACTGCCTCCGGCTCCGAACGTAAGACCCGTCCATCTCCAGCTCCACCCGGGTTCCGTGGGGTCGGTCCCAGTCGGCCTCTTCGATCGTCAGAATCTCGGGCTCGTTGGTGGCGGTGTTGATCATCAGCTCCCACCGGCCCGCTTTGTGATTCGGCCCGATCTTGGTGGTGACGGCCGTCGGCCGTCCTGTTGTGAGCTGGGAGTAGAGGACGCCCGCGGATATCCCGATCCCCTGCTGGCCCCGGCTCTGCTTGAGGGCGTGAAACCTCGATCCGTAAAGGAGCTTGGCAAAGACCCGTGGAACCTCAGACCCCACGATCCCCGGCCCGTTATCCTCCACCACAACCCTGAACCCCTCGCCACGTCTCTGGATCTGGACGAAGATGTCCGGTAATATGTCCGACTCCTCGCAGGCGTCAAGAGAGTTGTCCACCGCCTCCTTGACGGTGGTTATGAGGGACCGAGGAGCCGAGTCGAAGCCCAAGATCTGGCGGTTCTTCTCGAAAAATTCGGCTACGGAGATGGCCTTCTGGTGCTTGGCCAGCTCCTCTGCTATCTCCATATCAGAAAAAAGGAGGGAGCTTAGAGCTCGGCTCCCACCACCGTCTGGGTTGCGGTCACGTTGTGAATCTCACGGATGGTGTCCACCAGGCGGTTTAAGACGCTCAGTCCCTCCACCTCCAGAACCACCACGAAGTCGTACTCGCCGAAGACGTGATAGACGTCCTTGATCCCCTCGATCTCTCTGAGGGCGTTGTAAACGGTCCTCTCCTGTCCCGGCACCACCTTGACCATCGTCACTCCGATCACCATATTCTATCACCACCTAATATAAACTCAGCCATATTATATAAACCTTTCAGGACCAGTTCCGGCTCGTCCGTTTCCGGTCTCACCGCTCTTTCCTCTTCTTGGGGGAGACCTTTTCGCGTCCGCCAAAGAAAACCTCTTCTTCCTCGATCCCCTCGGCGTCCCCCAGCCCTTCATCCTCGTCGAAATTCAAAGGGCCTTCCAGGTCTTCAAGTTCGCTGATCTCCTCTTCGCCCTCCTCCGGCTCGGCCCCTATAGCCACCTCGTCCTCCCAGGCCGTCTCGGCTCTTGTGCCTCCTGTTTTTTCCGTTTCGGCTTTGGGCTCCGCGACCTCGACCTTCGGCTCTGATATCTCCCCTTTAAGGGACTCGAGAGCCCTCGCCACCATCTGCCTGTACCTTTCAAGGTCCGTGGAATAATGGAGGTGGGCTTTTCCGATGTCGGCCACGTCCTCGGGGGCCTGGGGCTTTTTGAGGAGCTCATCGCCACTGGAGAAGGCGTCGGCACCACCCATGCCCAGGAAGGCCTTGAAGGCCCTGAGCCGATCCAGGGTTCTCGCCGCCGACTCGAGGATCCACCGGTCCCTGGTCTCGGCGTCGACCCTCTGGACCGACTCGGCCCTGATCGATATCAGCCTGGTCCCGTCCTCTGTCTCGTAGACGCTGGGCTTGCCCACGACGGCAACGAAGGCCGGTGGCTCGGTTCCCGCCAGGGCCTGGGCCGCGTCGGGCTGGTACTGGCCGGCGTAGACGAAGATGCTGCTCGTGGGGTCGGCGACCCTTCCCCGCCAGTACTCGACGTCGTCTCCCAGGTTGTCCTTCTCGGTCAGAGTTCCCACCACCAGGACCCGGTTGCACCGAGCCCCAGTGGGGGTGATCAGGTAGAGGGGGGCGTACTGATCCTCGTTCTCCCTGAAGGAGAGGTCGGAGTCGCGAAGCTCCTGAGCATAGACCCTTCTTGCAACTTCCCTTGCGAAGCTTGCCATCTCAGATCACCTCCTGGGCCCTCTCCATGAGGGCATCGGCCTCCTCCGCAGTCACCGGGGGAACCAGCGAGATCGTCTCGACGAGGATGTAGCGGTCGACCGTCGGTCCGGAGACGGTGTAGTACCTGCCCAGAAGCCTCTCCTCGATCATGCCCCTCACCACCTCGTGGTCGAGGGCCTCCATGGCCATGGTCTTCGCCTCCTCCATGCTGATCCCGATGAGGCTCTCCGTCCTCTCCCGGTTGATCAGGACCTCCTGGACCTTCACCCCGTCGTCCAGGACCGCCTTGATCCGGAGGTCGTAGGTCCCCTCCTGCTTTCCGTGCTCGCCGCAGACGCCCTTAGTCAGCATCCTCCTGCAGACGGGACAGCGCTTGATCAGCCCCGACCCCTTCTGGACGTCCACGATCGCTCCTGAAAACTTCGCCTCCTGGGGGCTGACCTCGATCTCTTCCTCCAGGGGCTCGAACCCGCTCGTCCTGTTCAGCTTGACGCTGAACCTGCCCTCAAACTCGTCGGTGACGACGTTTTTGAAGAGGTAGCTCTCCCCCTCCACGATATCCGGAAGCTCGGACTTCGTCCACTTGACGAACTTGATCACTCCGGTATCGTCGCCGATGAGGCCGGTCTGGGATATCGCCTCGCTCGTCGGGTCCCAGAGCTGGACCACCTTCGCCCGAAGGTCGATCCACCGCGCGGGCTCTGATATCTCCGAAATCTTCATCTCCTGGACCGAGCCCATTGCCGGGGCCTCGGCGGCTTTCACCTCCTCGGCCAGCTCCTCGAAACCGCTCGTCCTGTTCAGCTTGACGCTGAACCTTCCCTGGAACTCGTCGGTGACGACGTTCTTGAAGAGGTAGCTTTTTCCAAGCTCCATGTCCGGAAGCTCGGACTTGGTCCACTTGACGAACTTGATGGTGCCGGTCTCGTCCCCAACGAGGCCCGTCTGGGATATGGCGCTGCTCGTCGGCTCCCAGAGATCCACCACCTTCGCCTCCAGGTCGATCCACCGGCCGGAGCTGTTGATCTCGCCCACCTTCAGGCTCTCGCTCTTTCTTGCGGCAAAGGACGCCGGCGCGATGCCGTGCTCTTTGAGAAAATAGTTGACGACGGACCGGGTCGCCTCGCCCTCGGGGACCCCGAACTTCTCCACCAGGAGCCTGAGACGGCTCTCCACCTCGTCTGCGGGGACCTCCACCTTCTGGTCCCGCAGCCGAGCCAAAATCTGCTCTACGGCTGCTTTCATAATATTTGACCTCCAGTTTCTAATAGTTTTAATAGAGAGGCAATATTCCAGAGGCCTTAATGGTAGATAAACTTACTTCCGGCGGGGCGAAAGTAATATTGGACCTGGCGGGAGAGTGAGCAGCAAGATGAAGATCACGACCTGGTTTGGATCTCTGGACGACGAATCTGGGGAGGTCGCCCTGGCCGGTGGGGCCGACGAGATGGTCGAAGGGCTGATGAGGATCTCAGAAGAGCCCTTCTCAGGGTTTGGGAGACTGGAGGCATTGGGCGGTCGGGCGGAAGACGGGGCGGTCCAGCCCGACCTTCGCAAGCTGGCCCTGGCGAGCGGCATTTTCCGGGACGACGAGGAATATAACGCCACCCTCCGGGAAACGGCTCTGGATCTCGTGAGGCATAAGCTGCGGGCCCAGGCCGGAGCCGAGGCGGAGCTACTCCAGACGATCGAGGCCCTCGACGACCTGAACGAGGTGGTGAACCGTCTGGAGGAGAGGCTCTACGAGTGGTCCCGCCTCCACGACGACCGCCGCCTGCGGGGCAGAGCCCTCGCAGAATTCCTGGCCGAAGAAGAGGAGTCGATCGGGGTCCTGGCTCGATCCGTCATCGAGCTTCACGATGCTAAGAGGTCGGTCCAAAAGAGCCTGGAGACGGCGACGGTCCAGATCGCACCAAACCTCTCGAACCTCGCGGGGCCGCTTCTCGCGGCAAGGATTATATCGAGAGCCGGAGGGCTCAAACGCCTCTCGGAGATGCCGGCGTCAGCGATCCAGGTGATGGGGGCTGAAAAGGCGCTATTCAAGCACCTGCGGGGAAAGGCTCCATCCCCCAAGCACGGCATGATCTACAGGCATCCCGCGATCATGGGAACGACAAGAGGGCTCCGGGGTCGAGCCGCTCGGGCTCTCGCGGCAAAGCTCGCCATCGGGTCTCGGATCGACCGATACTCGGGCGAGGTGAACGCCGACCTGAAACCGGCCCTGGACCGTCGGATCGAGGAGATCCGGCGAAGCCAGCCCGGAAAAAAGAGAAAAGGAAAAAGGTCGGGACGTCGGAACGCTGCCCCCTGATTCGGGAGCCTAGGACCCATCAGATTTATAATGAAGGCGCCAAAATACGAGGGTTGGAAAGGGGTCGATCATGAAGGCCAGAGTTTTGTTGCCGCTTGCAGTCCTGTTCGTGATGCTCGTATCTCCGACGGGCCTTGCAGACTGGGAGATAGCCAAAAACGTCACGCAACGCTCGACCATATACCTGAACGGGTACATGGACGAGATGTTCATCTACCAGACCGAGGAGGGTTTAGCGGGCTCGAAGCTCGTCTATGGAACCCGGGGGAGCGGGACCGTCTACAGGACCCAGACCACCTACGTCGACGAGTGCGAGATATACTTCAACGTGCAGGGCGAATTCGACTACAAGCCTTACAAGCCCCAAACCTCCGAGAGCGACCTTCTTAGCGCCCTGCGCGCCAAGAACCGCGAGGTGGGAACGGTCATCTCCGAGAGCTACACCGGGATAGAGTACCTGATCAAGGACACCACCTCATCCCAGAAGGATGACGTACTGGTCTACCAGATATCGTCTCAGGACCGGGGCACGGCCCGGCTCGGAGCTTGGTGATGTGGACGAAGGATGGATGGGGCGAGACCTGAGACGGGACGAAAAGATGCCTTGAAACCCGTCCAGGCCCCAGCGCTCTCCTGCAGAAGGCCTCGGCGAGGCGTTGGAAACTGGCCCCCTAATTCGGGTGCCTAGGACCCATCAGATTTATAATGGATGTACCAGAATATGAGAGTTGGAAAGGGGTTTATCATGAAGGCCAGAGTTTTGCTGCCGCTTGTCGTCCTGTCTGTGATGCTGGTATCTCCGACGGGCTTAGCTGCTTGGAGCATCGCCGGGAACGTCACGGAACATTCGTACATATACCTGAGCGGTTACATTGACGAGATGAAGATCTACCAGACCGATAAGGGGATCGAAGGCCAGAAGCTCGTCGTCGGAACCGAGGGGAGCGGGACCGTCTCCAGGAGACAGACCGCCTACGTCGACAATGGCTCGATGTTCTTCAACGAGTGGGGAGTCTTCCAATCCGAGAGAGACCTTCGTAACGCCCTCTGTGCCAAGAACTACGAGATGGGAACGGTCATCTCCGAGAGCTACACCGAGATAGAGTACCTGATCAAGGACACCACCATATTCCAGAACGATAACGCCTCGGTCTACTCGATCGCCTCAGAGGGCAGAGGCACAGCTAGGCTCGGGGCCAGGGTGAAGAACGGCTACGAGGGCGTCACCATCATGACCTACGGCGGGACCTACATCGGCGACTTCAACATCAGGCAAGAGATCGGCTCCGGAAGCGAGTTCTATCTGACCTGTCCATAAATCACGAACCCCACCCAATTAAATTTTGCAGACAGAACCTAGACCAGCGGTCGAGGCTGCTTATTTTCCGGCAGGACCGGCAGAGGCATCGTGTTTATGAGGATCGGCCTGTCCACTTCTTTTGCCCTCTCCACCAGGACCTCCTTTCCCCATCGGGTCAGGCCGAATAGCGGAACGGCAGTTCCCACCTGGACGAGGGGCCGGACCTTCTCCCTTATGAATTTGGAGGCACAGCTTGTCACGATGTCGGCAGCTGCGACGAGCCGATCGGCCTCATCTTCGCCGATCCCGGTGAGGTGGACCCCAACGATCAGGATCTGAACGTTCCGCTCTTTCTCAAGGCGTCGCAGCTCCTCCGCTGTATCGGCGTCGGCGACGGTGACCGCAAACTTCGAGAACCTATTAGCTGCGAGCTTCGCTCCCGCCACCTGGTCGATGAGGGCGATCTTTGGGTCCAGGACGGTCCCCTCCCTCTCCTCGATCCCGGCCAGGACTTCTGGTATCGGATCGGTCTCGACGAGCCCCGAAATCCAGCCCCCCATCCCCTGGATCAGGCTGGGGTTCGATGTTATCACCGTCCCCGCGCCGTCGCAGACGGTGACCGCGGCCTCGATCAGGCCCCGGGACGTCGCCGTCATCATCACCTCGGAGGCGCCAAAGCCGACGAAGACGTCCATCTCCAGCTTTCTTTTCGAGGTGAACATCCCGTGCTCTCGCATCCGAAACTCCATGTTGGCGGCCGCAGCCTCGGGGGTTATCTCCTTTATTCCCCGGACCTTGTCGAAGAGGGGACACCACGTTATCAGGGGCTCTCCCGTCTCCACGACCCGCTCGTCCTTGACCACGACCTTTGTCTTTCCCAGAAGCTCCATCTCGTCCATGCTCAATCACCCTCCGAAACTCCGAAGTATACCCGCCGGTTGAATTTACCCTTGTTCTCGGCCTTGAGCATCTTTATGCCTTTGATCTCCCCGGTCCTTCCGACGTGGGTTCCGCCGCAGGCCTGAAGGTCGATCCCCTCCACCTCGACGATCCTCATCTCCTCTCTATCGGGGACCTCCTTTGCGAGCCTCACGAGGTCTGGTATCTCCATCGCTTCATCCCTCGGGATGACAGCGGTCTTGACGGCTCTGTCCTCTTTTATGATCTTGTTGACCTGGTCGACGTACTCGGCGAGCCTCGATCGATCGAACTCCTCCAGGCTGAAGTCGACCCTGGACCTATCCATCCCAATCTGGTTTCCCGTGATCATCGCTCCCGTCTCCCTGAAGATCACAGCGCTCAATAGGTGGCAGGCGGTGTGGCTGCGCATGAAGAGATAACGGCGGTCCCAGTCGATGAACCCCGCTACCTTGTCCCCGGCCGCAAGGCCTTCCCTTCCCAGCTCGTGGCTTATCTTGCCGCCGAAGAGGCCTGCGTAGACGACGGGAAACTCCTCGCCGTCTCTGACCAGAACCCCCGTGTCGTGGGGCTGGCCTCCGGAGTTCGGGTAGAAGGCGGTCCTGTCCAGGACGACGAACTTGCCGTCGGATACTTCCTCAACCCTCGCCTCAAAGCTCTTGATATAGCTGTCAGTGATGTAGAGTCCTCTCATAAGATCGCCTCATAAGCCCGATAATATATCGAGTTGTAGTCGGGAAGGGTCGGTAAAATCAGTTTCGATTCTCCCAGATCGGAGCAGGCGTTACCCTTCGCCCGGTCCGGATTAGGCGATAATTATTTTGAACGTAACTTATATATGGATCTATAACAACCAACACAATGGTGACCGGATTGAGGAATGTTTCGCTACCCGCTCAGAACGTTGAACGCGAGGAGTTCGCATCGATACTGATGAAGATCGGCCTTAAAAGGAACGTGGCGAAGGTCTTGACATATCTAGCCTGTGTTGACGAGGCCACCTCTCGCGAGATCGAGATGGGATCCGATCTGAGGCAGCCCGAGGTCAGCATAGCCATGAGGGAGCTGAGAAAGCTGGACTGGATAGCCGAGAGGGACGAGAAGAACCCAGGGAAGGGAAGACCCTACAGGATCTACAAGCTGAAGAAGGGGCTCTACGACATAATCGATTACCTGGAAACGAACAAGAAGGCCGAGACCGATCACGTTATGACCAAGATCCACAGGCTAAAGGAGCTGAAGTCCACCTGATCTCACCAGCTCATCACACTTATTCTGTTTGAAATAGTTTCTGCAGATGGCGAAGGTTATGGGGAAGAATTCGCCACCATCAGGCCTAAACCGGGTATCCAAAGCTGGACATCTGTTCTTTTCTTCGTCCAGCTCGGCGTCGTCATCCGAAGTGCTTTTCGAATACGCTGGGGATGTCCTTGGTCCTCTCCAACATTGTGACGCCCCCCATCGCCGCCAGCTTCTGGACGTGCTCGACGTCCTCTTTTCTTATCACCAGTTTGAGGTCTCTTCCGTCGGGAAGCTTCGTGATCACCTCTCCCTCCCTGAAGTCGGATGGCATGATGTAGAGGGGCAGTAGGACCTTCTGGCTCATGATGGCAGCGTTGGTGAGCATGGTGTCTGCGATCCTGAGGGATATCTTGGCGACGCTGTTGGAGGTGGCCGGAGCGATCAGCATGAACTCGAACCTTCCCATCTGGATCTGGCCTGCGAGGAAAGGGGCGTTGGCGTTCGCCTCGACCCAGATCTTGTCGAACTCCTGCTCCAGCTCGGGAAATAGCTTGTAGTACTTCACCACCTGGTCTCCGGCCTTGGAGATGTAGACTCTGATCTCGACGTCGTCGTCGTACTTTCGCCTCATCTCCGTCATGATCTCGGCCGTCTCCCGGATCCGGTCGCCGCTGCCGGTGATACCCCAGACCACCTTTTTCTTCTTGGCCCTTTTCTCGGTCATGGTAGCTCCTTTATCGTTCCACACCTTGATTTATTTTTCCTTCCCGGGGACGACGCCCTTCAGATGATCTGAGAACCTCCGGACCGTCTTCCTCAGGGTTCGAAAGCCCTCCTCGTCCTCTTTGACGCCCTCCAGGGTGTCCTTCGACCAGAAGGTGGCGCCCAGGTTTGCGCCGAAAGAACCTCCGCCCACGGGCACGATGCCGCTGAGGACGTAGAAGGTGATGATCTGCTGGATCGCCATCTCCTGGCCGCCCATCCGATCCCCCCCGACGGCTATCGCCATTCCGGTTTTGCCCCTGAATACGTCGAAGTCGGCGGCTGCAAGGGCGCGGCACCGGTCCATGACGGCTTTGGTCTGGGAGCTTAAGGCGCCGTTGTAGACGGGTGTGGCGAAGACCATACCGTCGGCCTCCCGGAGAAGGGGGTAAACCTCGTACATGTCGTCAGTTATCCGGCACTCCTTGTTCTTGAGGCAAAAGTCGCAGTGGAGGCAGGGGCTGATTTTTTTGCCCCGAACTGTGAAGAAGGTGGTCTCAAACCCCCTCTCCTCCAGCATGTTGAGGCATTCTTTGAGGACGTGATCCGTCGCCTTCTCCCGGGGGCTGCCGCATATTCCCACGATCTTCATGGTCATCATATTAATTTCGTATGCGATTTATATTTATCTCAGGCGTCGGCTTTGAGGACCGGCTCCATCGAGGGGAGATGGTAAATAGCTGCTCGTAGATCTCCCCGAACAGATGTGCGAAGCCGAGAGCAAAAGAAGCGTCCTTTTCATCTCCACCGTGGCCGCCTTTCTTCCGGCCTTCGCGAACTCGGCGATAAACGTCGCCCTCCCGCCCATCGGGGTCGAGTTCGAGATGGATGCGGTACTCCTCGGCTGGGTTGTGACCGCCCACCTCCTGGCCATGGCGGTCTTCATGGTCCCCCTGGGAAGGGCCGCCGACATCTGGGGGAGAAAGAAGTTCTTCACCCTGGGGATGGCGACATTCACCATATTCTCGTTCTTCTGCGCCTTCCCCCAATCGGGTTCGATCCTGATATTCTTCCGGTTCTTCCAGGGGATGGGCAGCTCCATGATCTTTGGGACGGCCGTCGCCCTGCTGACGTCTGTATTTCCTCCAGGAGAGAGGGGGCGGGCTCTTGGGATCAACGTCACCGCCGTCTACCTGGGCTTATCCCTGGGCCCATTCCTCGGAGGGGTTCTCACCCAGTACCTCGGCTGGAGGAGCATATTTCTCGTGAACGTCCCCCTGGGCCTGTGTGTCGTCCTTCTCACTGTCCGAAAGCTCAAAGGCGAGTGGATCGAGGCCGGGGGGGAGAAGTTCGACTGGCCGGGATCCTTAATCTACGGTTTTGCCCTCGTCTCGGCGATCCACGGCCTCACGACCCTTCCATCGTCCTCGGGGGCGGGGTTCCTGGTCCTGGGCATCGCGGGGCTTTTCGCCTTCGGCTGGTGGGAGCTGAGAAGCCCGAGCCCGGTTCTTAACGTCCGGCTATTTCGGGAGAACAGGGTATTCGCCCTCTCGAACCTCGCCGCCCTGATAAACTACGGTGCGACCTTCGCCGTCGCTTTCGTTCTCACACTATACCTGCAGACGGTGAAGGGCCTTTCGCCGCTGCACGCTGGGTTCATCCTGGTGGCGCAGCCCGCGGTCCAGGCGGCCTTATCGTCCTGGGCCGGGAAGCTCTCCGACAGGATCGAGGCCCAGGTCGTCGCATCATTCGGGATGGGCCTGACAGCCATCGGCCTATTCTTCCTCGCCTACGCCCTGGACGAGGATACGAGCCTCGTCTTCATCGTCGCAATCCTTGCAGTTCTGGGGCTCGGATTTGCCTTCTTCTCCTCGCCGAACACCAACGCCATCATGAGCTCTGTTGAGAAGAAGTACTACGGCGTCGCCTCGGGGATGGTGGGGACGATGAGGTCGATCGGGATGATGACGAGCATGGCGATCGCCATGACCGCCCTCTCGATATTCATGGGCAGGGTCCAGGTGACGCCCGAGGTCTACCCACAGTTCCTCGAAAGCGTCACCGCGATCCTCTCAATCTTCGTCGTCCTCTGTCTGATCGGGGTCTTCGCGTCTCTAGCCAGGGGCAGGGTCCGGAAGACGGATTAGGCTCAGGCTCTGCTTGCTCCTGCTCCACCTCCGCCCCGATTGCTCAGCTTACTTCTTTTCGGGGGCGCTGGGATCGTACCTGAAGGTCGGGTGAAAGAGGATCACCGGGATCAGAAGGTAGGCGAAAGAGGAGATGCTGACGTCCACGAAAACGAGAGCCATGGCGATGAGCGAGACGATCGGCGTCACCGCGCTTCTTCTCTTCCCGATGGCGATCCGACGAGGGTCGAGGTTCAGAGCCACCAGCCTGTGGTTTCGGGTGGCGTAGTCCCAGTTGAGGTAGAAGAGCGACCCCAGGATGAACATGTTCATGCCGAAGAAGACGCTCGCCATCCAGTCGTCGTGGTAGTCGTTGACGAGCGAGGTCGAGAAGGGGATGAGGGAGACGAACATCAGGATGATGATGTTCAGCCAGGTGTGATTTCGGTCGGTCCTCTTTATGACGGAGGACTGCTGGTGGTGAATGATCCAGAAGATCGCCGCGAGAAGGAAGCTCTTGGCGTAGTTGGAAAATACGTGGCTTTGGCCCGTGATCAGGTCGATGAGGTCGGCATCCAACCCCTCCCCTCCGCCCTGTGGGAGCTTCAGGTTCAGGACCAGGAGCGTCATGGTCACGGCGAAGATCCCGTCGGTGAGGGCCTCTATCCTGTGGGTGGTCATTCCAGAGA
>CAZNGI010000059.1:0-13415 GCA_964572505.1 uncultured Methanotrichaceae archaeon
ACTACTTTGATTTTAGGACTATAAGAAGAAGTGACGGCACGTTACAGACGACATACAAAGACTGGCCGCTTTACCTTTACAGAAACAGGGGTCCGGGTGACATATCCGGGAACGGTGTAAACAATATGTATGTCGTGTCCCCGACGATAGGCCCGCTCGAGTAGACGCCGACGAGACCCTAAAATATGCATTCTGAATACAGCTGAAAAGGTAAAATTGGTGCGGGGGATGGGATTCGAACCCACGAACTCCTGCGAGACAAGGCCCTCAACCTTGCGCCTTTGACCTGGCTTGGCAACCCCCGCCCATGGGGTTTATGCTGATGCTTTTTGCGCTTTATTACTACGCTAGCTCGCTCAACTGCTCGCTGAGCGAAGATGCGCGCCTCTTGATCTCGCCTGCTGCCCCTGCCACGAGGTCCTTTGCAGGCATCGATCCGCCGGTGTCGATCTTCATCACGAAGACGTCCTCGATCGGAACAACCTTAATCGCGCCGATCTCGCACTCGTTCACGCAGAGCTTGCAGAGGGAACAGTTGGTGGAGTCGGTGACCTCCAGCTTGCCCTTCTTGCTCTCCTCGATCACGAGGATCTTTCGCGGACAGACCTCGACGCACTTTCCGCAGCCTTCACACTGATCGCTGATCTGGATATCCGGCAGGTTCTTGTAGCCGCACTGGGTTCCGGCCTGCCACTTAGCGTGAACCGTGCCCCGATTCAGGGTGACGATCCCCTCCAACATCAACTTTTCGCCCTCGCCCAGGATCGCGATCGGGATCTTCTCGAAGGCAACCTTCACCCCAGGGTCTGCGAACCTCAGATCTCCAGAGTGAACGGTGCAGGGACCCTCTGCTGTGAGGGTCATTCCCACCTGACAGGCTGGACAGCCAGCACCACTGCACTCGCACTCTTCTGGAACCGAGAAGAGGCTGAGGTCGTCAGCCTTGATCGGCACGAGGCCCAGCCTCAGTGAGAGCTGCTCGTCGAAGAGGACCGAAGTATTGTCATAAATACTTATCTCATCGATGGCCAGGGACGGCACCTCAGAAAAGCAGGCCCTCCTTATCGCGTTGGCGAAGGCTGGCGTAACACCACTCAGAAGGAACCTCGCTCGGTCCTCTCTCAGCTCGATCAGTTCCACCTGCAAAGCTTACACCCGTCTGCCCCTCTTTCCGCCGGACGGTTTGGTGCCGTCGTGGGGAATCGGGGTTACGTCCTCGATCCTGCCTATCTTGAGCCCGGCTCTCGCAAGAGCCCTGATGGCTGCCTGGGCGCCGGGTCCCGGAGACCTCTGCCCGTTTCCGCCGGGAGCCCTGACCCTGACGTGGACGCCCATGATCCCGTTGGTCATGGCCTGCTCGGCGATCTGGCTCGCCATCTGCATGGCTGTGTAGGGCGAACTCTCGTCCCTGGCAGCCTTGACCACCATTCCGCCAGATACCTTGGCGATCGTCTCCGCGCCGGTGAGGTCGGTTATGGTGATGATCGTATTGTTGAAGGAGGCGTATATGTGGGCCACGCCCCATTTTCCTTCTGCCATGTTTATCCTTCCACCTTGGGTATTCTGGTGGCCCTCTCAGGGTGAGCCTCCTGAGCCATGGGCGAACCAGCGTAGTAATCGATGGTCATCTCTTCGCCACGCTTCACGTAATATCCGGGAACGGTCACTTTCCGCCCGGTGATCTTTATGTGTCCGTGAGTTATGAACTGGCGAGCCTGCCTCAGGGACTTGGCGAGGCCCTGACGGTAGACCTGAGTCTGGAGCCTTCTTTCCAGAAAGTCCTCCACCTTTATGGAGAGGACGGAGTCGAGATCGCCATCTTCTTTGAGCACCCCGTAATTCTTGAGGTGTTCCATCACGTCCGTCGCCTGAGCCTCAAGCCCGGTCTCTCCGCGGGTTGTGGAGGCCAAAAGCTGACGGCTTACACGCCGGTACTTTCTGATCAGGCTCTGGGCCTTCCAGACCTCTCTCTTGTTACGGAGCCCGTAATTCTTGACAAGCACCACCTCCTGAGCTATCCTGTCGGCCTCCCAGGGGTGGCGCGGCGTATCGTAACTCTTCCGACACTTACCAGGGTATCCCATATCCACCAGCCTCGCTCACTTCTTCTTCCTGCTGACGCCCACGGTAGCTCCCTTTCGCCCAGTGGATCGAGTCCGCTGGCCTCTCACGCGAAGGCCCCGCTCGTGCCTGATTCCCCTGTAGCTACGGGTCTTTCTGATGATGTCCATCTCTTCCCTTTGGGTGAGCATCAGCTCGGTTCCCATCACGTGCCTATCTTCGCCCGTGAGAAGGTCCTTTCTCCTGTTCTTCATCCAGACGGGGAGGTGGTCCTGGGCCGACTCCACAATATCTCTGAGCTTGGATATCGCCTCGTCTGAGAGCATACCGAGGGTCTCGGTGGGATCGAGCTCTGCCTTCTGGGTGAGCAGCCGGGCGTTCCGCCTGCCCATGCCCTTGATGCCGGTGAGCGCCATCTGAACGGGCTGATGACCGTTGAGGTCGGTGTTCAGTATGCGCACTATATGTTTCAGCTCTTCATTCTCTTCTGTCAAATTATTCCTCCAGAAAGTAGAGGCTTCCAGGCCGGGGCCCGGATGCCCTCTGGAGCAGCCCCGGATCAAAGTCCGACGCCGCCCGTGCATCGACAAACGCCGATGGGGCGAATCCAATCGCAAACATGAATCCAAGCCAGAGATTCGCTACTGATACATAAGACTTATGGAGGCTGTCCCCTTATTCGCGGACCTCCACGCAACAGCCGATCCTGGCCATCTCCTCGAAGAAGCCAGGATAGGATACGGAGACTGATTCTGCTGTATCTATTCTGGTATTTCCTGCGACGAGCCCCGCCACCGTCAGGGCCATGACGATCCTGTGGTCGTGATGGCCGCTTACTATCGCGCCCTCGAGCTTCCCGCCCTCTATCACCAGCCCGTCGGGCCGCTCTTTTGTCTTCGCACCCATCTTGGAGAGCTCGACGGCCATGGCGTGGAGCCGATCGGTCTCCTTGTGGCGGACGTGCTCTGCGTTCTTGACGACGGTCCTGCCATTGGCCAGGGCTCCCAGGACTGCTATGGTGGGGACGAGGTCAGGGGTGAGGCTTGCGTCCACCTCGACCCCCGCAAGATCGCACCCAACAATCGCTAGATCGCCTTTTTCTCGGTCCCAGGAGATCCTCGCCCCCATCTCCTGGAGGATGGAGACGATCGCCGAGTCGCCCTGCTTTGAGGGGCGAAGGCCCCGGACGGTGAGACGCGAGCCCGTCACCGCCGCCGCCGCCAGGAGGTAAGAGGCAGAGGAGAAGTCGCCGGGAACGGTGTAGCCGTCCAGGTCGTAGCTCTGGCCGCCCTCGACGAAGAATCTGCGAAAATCGGTCTCGATCTTCGCCCCGGCCACCTCCAGCATCTCGAGGGTGATCTCGGCGTAGGGGCGGGACTTGAGCTCCCCTTTGATCTCGATCTCGGAATCGTTCTCGGCGAGGGGGCAGGATATCAGAAGGGCCGAGAGGAACTGAGAGCTGACGCTCCCGTCAAGGACGGTTTTTCCGCCGCGAATTTTGCCCCTGATCACCAGGGGAGCGCAGTCGTTATTCTTTATCGAGAAGGCCTCGGCCCCGAGATCGCGAAGAGACTTGAGGAGGGGGCCGTTTGGCCTCCGCCTGATGGAAGCGTCTCCCGTGAGGACGGCTCCATCGGTGAGGGCCGCCACCGCGGACATGATCCGGAGGGTGGTTCCAGAGTTCTCGACGTCTATCACGTTCTCTGGCGTCGAGGGCTTGCCTCCAACGCCGATCACTGCAAGCTCCTCTTCCTGCCCCTCGATCTGGGCACCGAAGGCCTCGGCGGCGTTGATCGTGGCCCTGGTGTCGGCGGATAAGAGCGGCCTTTTCACCGAGCCGCCGGGTCCAAGGGCGCTGATGGTGATCGCCCTGTGGGTGTAGCTCTTGGAGGGCGGGACCGCAACCTCGCCCGAGACCCGCGAGCGCTCAACGAATGCTATCATCGGATATAGAATGGAAGGGTGAGTATAAAAAATCGAGGCTTTCGCCAGCCGGACTTTTGGGATACGGCCACGAGGTCGCTATCCAGAGATCGCCTTCGCTAAATTGACCACGTCCTCCAGGCTCAGCTCCTGGGGTCTTCTTTCTATAAGGTCGGGATCGATTCGCGACAGGACGTCAGAAGAGACCTTCATAGCGGCCAGGGACTTTTTCACCTTCTTCCGCCTCATGGAAAAGAGGCCCCTGGTGAGATCGTCAAAGACCCTGTAATCGACGGGAAGCCGGTTTTCGCGGGGCCGAAGGCGAACGATCGCCGACTCGACCTGAGGCATTGGACGGAACGCGCCCCTGGGCACCCGTTCGAGAATCTCGGCCTCGGCGCGAAGGGCGACGTTGAGGGTGAGCCTGCCGTAGTCCTTGGTCCCGGATGACGCCACCATCCTCTCGGCAAACTCCCTCTGGTACATCAAAACCGCGAGATCGAAGGGTCTCTCCAGAAGCCTGAAGGTGATCTTGGAGGATATCTGGTAGGGGAGGTTCGATACGATCTTGTTGTAATCGGGAAGGGGGACCCTGAGGGCATCGCCTCTGATCACCTCGACGTTATTAAAACGCCCTTCCAGAGATGATGCAAGGGCCGGGTCGACCTCGATGGCGAAGACGGTCCCCGCCCGGGCTGACAACACTTCGGTTAGGTTTCCGGTCCCCGGCCCGATCTCCAGCACCCTGTCCTCTTCGGCAAGGGATGCGTAATCGCCAATCCGGACGAGAACCCTCCGATCGACCAGAAAATGTTGACCAAGCTTCTTCATCGCTCCGGTCCCCTCGAAAAATCAGAGATCGAAAATTCAGGGCCTGCTGGAAAAGGGAGCCCCTTCCTTCTCATCGTCGGCGCGGGTCCGCGGTGAAGATCCGGTACTTGATCCGGTCGTCGGCGATCTCGTCCTCGATCCGCTTCGCGAGAAGCTTCTCGGGGTTGTAGATCCCCTTAACCCGCTCACAGAGATCTTCAAAGCTCTTGAAGGAGCCCTTCTTTCGCCCCTTCAGGATCGCCCACATCAGCTTCTTACCGATCCCGGGCAGAAGCTCCAGAGCGTGCATCCTGGTGGTCAGGGGACCTGCCTCGTTGAAAAAGCGAAGGTAATACCCCTCCCTCTCCAGGACGATCTTCTGGAGGGCGTAGGGAAGCTCGACCCTTGCGCCCTGGGAGATATCTTCGTAGCCGATCCTGCGGTTGACCCGATCTATGACCGGCCGGTCTTTGCCCACGAGCATGACTTTGACGCCGATCTCCGGCACCGCGCCCTCCTTCGGAGTCATCTCCATCAGCACGAAGTCTCTTTCGCCCACCGCCTGGACTATGGGCCTCTTCTGATACCGGCCCATTGAGTCCGAGACGTGCCCGTAGGGCAGGTAGTCGAGAACCCAAGCTGTCTCTTCGCGCCGTGGAGATCTGCCCGAGGCCATACATATCCTCTCAATCGGATGTTTATCCTCTCAGCACTATGTCGAGTATCGCGTCGAGATCCTCGTCCACGAGGGTGAACCGCTCTTTGGCGTAAAGAGCCCTGATCTCGTCCTTGGTCTTGGGCCGGATGTCGGTGATCTTCGTTGCGATCTCAGGATTCATCTTCTCGAGCCCGGAGAGCTCCTCCACCATCTTGCGGCTCTCTATTGCCGTTCCCTGAGAGAAGATGTCGGCGTGTTTGATCGCCCTTCTCAGCTCGTAGCCCAGCTCTTCGGGCTCTTCGGCCCTCCTGAGCCTTATCTCCTCCAGGGCCTCTTTGACCTCGGCGAGGGTCATGAGCTCTTCGCTCAAAATATTTTTGACGATCATCTTAATTCTGGGGTTTCAGATGTTCCGGGAGGGATATGACAGTCTTGAGGGCGTTTCCGTCCCTGACTTCCAGCATGTAAGCCCTGCCCCTCCGGCCCAAGACCTTGCCGGTCTTTCCGTGGAACTTGGGGTTGGGCATTCCCCTGTGTATGCTCGGGTCCAGAACGATGTGGACCATCTGGCCGTCGCTGAAGTCCTGGATCGCCCTGCTCACGGGGGAGATCCCCCGTGCTCTGACCGATTTGCTCAGCTTGTCTCTAGTCCGTTTTCGTACTCCGTGTGACTTGGGCATCTGCCTCTCCACCTACATTTATTACGTCCAGCTCCGCCACCCTCGCCTCAACTCCGAGGAGTCCCGCGAGATTCGGCTTCGTTCTTCCGTCGTCTCCGCTGACCAGCTCTTTTACGTAAAGGCCGCTGGACCCTTTGAGGGTCATCCTGGCGGTCTTGCTCGATAACTGGTCAAGCCGAAAGTCGAGGACCTCCCTTTTGCGGACCTTATCGGCCCTCCGGTGAGAGACTCGGGTTGGCGTGCGCTGTTCAACCAAGCCGACCAGTTTGTTCAGAACTGATTTAAGCTTTTCTTCTGGTACTTCGCCCTCGAATTCCACCAGCATCGAGTAGGTCTTCTCGAAAAGGGCCGTCTTCAGGTGCTCGACAGTCGCCTTTTCGGTGAATTCGAGATCTAGTACCTCAACCTTTCCTGCGGCGCGACGGTTGATTTCCTCCTGGAGACGAATCAGGTCCACGGCCCGGATCCTGGGAGAGACCGCCTCCACCACGAAGGGCCGGCCTGTCCCGAGCATCCTTGCATCGATGTCCTCTCTGCCCGAGCCGTGAAAGACGGTGTCGTCGCACCTGGTCGCCTCGATTATGGGGTCTCGGATCAGCTCGTCCACCGACTCCTGGTACCTGCGGCCGGTGTAGTTGCAGCTCTCGCACCCGCTACCGCCGCATTCGCGGCAGGGCCACCTGGTCTGGGGAAAGCCCCGGACCAGCTTTCGGTACCTGCCCTGGATGTAGAGGGAAGCGACCTGGACATCCACGCGGCCCTCGTCCAGGTTCAGGACCGCCAGGACTTCGGGCGAGCTGAAGCTTGTGGTCTTTTCCGTCCTCTCTGCGATCCTCTTTCCAACCTCACGGTTCAGCTCGGACTTCATCGGCTCGGCGTGTCTGGACCCGCCGTCCGCCAGGACGAGCTCCTCGTTTTCGGCGAGAAGGCCGCTCATCTTGGTGCCCACGAGGAAGGTCTCGTGCTCGATGTGGCGTAGCTCCCTTTCCGCGGCCTCGGCCCAGCGGTCCAGTTTCTCTGGCTCCATCTCCCCAAGACAGACCCAGCACCGCTCCGGCTCGCCCTCCAAGCCCAGCTTCAGCCTCGTGCTCTTGGAGCTTGGAGCAAGCTCTTTCAAAATATCCCGGCCCGATTCGTCCAGGGACCCGGCCATGGACAGGACGGTCTTGATGGCCCTGCCCCTTCCTGCGTTCGTCAAACCCGTCGAGAGCATCGCGAACTGCCGCCCAAGACAGCTGTCGCAGATGGGGCCGAGACGAAGGATCCTTCTTGCGACCTCCGTCAGGTTGGCGACGTTATTCTCCATTTCATCAGTGCTCATGTTGACGCGTCTCTTTCTCGTCTATTTTCGTCCCGTTCTCGTCTATTTTTCATCCATCTCGATTGACTGCTTCTCTTCTATCCAGCTCATTGTTTATCAGCACTATGCAGTGGTCTGCGTGGAGGCTGATCGGCCCCACGGAGACGATCTTTGCCCCCAGACCCTCCAGGAAGGCCTCGTCCTCCTCTCCAAGGCCGATGTGGTCTCCAAGAACGAAGGTTCCATCCCCAGCCGAATAGAGGCCTCGAAAGTCAGATCCGTCCTCTCTTAAATAGTAGGTCGTCCCCTCGCCATAGACCGCAAGGTCCGCGAGATCTCCGGCCCGAACGGAGATCCCCGGCGTCGACCCTCGCCACTTTGAATCCGCCTCCAGGGCGAGGGCCTTTTTCAGCAGCGCCGCCGTCGTCCTCTCGTCGGGGTTGAGGTGGCGCAGATCCCAGCCCTGGAGGTGGACCGTCTTGGGCGTCTCGCCGCCGCGGAAGATCAGGTAGACCTGGACGTCCCTCCTTATCCCGTGGGAGAGGACGAAGGCCGAGTTGATGCACCTGCAGAGTATGTCGATCCTTCCGGAGGTGCCGGGGATGTCCTCGAGGGTGAAGTCGGGGGTCGTCGCCGCGAGGTTTCCCACCACTACGAAGTTTCTCATGGGTTGGTAAATGGTGGCCAGGTAGATCTCCTTTTCGTTTTAGATTGTTTTCCAAGAGCAATATTCCTAAAAATCAGCAATGGGGGTGAAAACCAGAGGATCAACTGAAATGAGCATTTTGAAAATAGTAGCGTCGCTTTTCTGACCATCTATCGACAAATCTCAGCTATATTATCGCACACCCGTTGATAAATATATGGAAACATTTTTATATATGCATGTATTACTTCTGTGAGAGCTTACTCTGTAAGTCCTAGAATTCAGATTCAGCACATGGCATGGTATTGAGAAATAACCTTTCGTTACTGGAAGTGTTTTTTTTTCTTCATGGCATGCTCTCGGTGTCTCACCAATGATCGACGTTTGGTTCAGGACGAGGTCGTGGATGTAGGCCATTGAAAAAATCTCTAAAACCAGCCCCAAGCGCTTCATTCATGGTATCTCAGCGATTTAGCCAAAGGGTTTCGGCATTCAATGGTCCGCAGTCACGGGACGGGACAGAAAGTCGGCTCTGAAATCTGTGATGGGAGGTAGGAAAAAATGAAAACAAAAATAGCCCTTTTGGCCTTTGTAGGCATGTTGATGGTGGGAGGGTCTATGGCCCAGTTTGATGACATTAGCGACTTCAATACCATCCTGGGGATCGGTGATGGATACCAAATTGCAGCTAACCATTCTCACGAAGACGTGCCTGCAGTAGCGTATGTCTTCTCTGGTTCCGTCGCTTATTCAGGAACTGCACTTCTTGAGTTCATTGGCGCTTCTGAAGGCCCCATCGATGCAGGGATCGTCAGATGGGATGATAACGAGGGATGGGTATTCAACGAATCAACCAAGGCGTGGTCCTTTACGGCTACATCTGCCAAGGGCACTGCTGACACGACGGCAACTCGAGCGATCATAATCGATCCGACGGCAGAGGCAACTGCGTCTACAATTGCGATATCGGGATTCGGAAATGCTGGATCTGGCTGGGGAGATAATGCCTCCTTCTATTACGAGAACGACAACGGAAGTACTCTGATGCAGATCGAGGGTGGATCAGCCGCTGGTGGCTATTTGCCGACCCTCAGCCCCTGGCTGGACAACGTCGCCATCGCTACAACTGAAGCCAGTGCCAGCGCTGACGGCAACGATAACGCCTTCGTCGGCATCGTGGATCTTGGCGTGGCTTACTCAGATCCGTTCGAGTCCGCCTCCCTCTCGATTGTGGAGATCGATTCCATATCGGATTGGTGAGGCCACCTCACCTTTTTTATTTGGTGTCAACTATGAATAAAATCGGTATATTAATAAAGTTGGCCATAGTCTTGATGGCGGCCATCCCACCGGCTCATTCAGGAGGTTACTGGGAAGGCGAACATTATCATGACGTATCCGATGGAAATACGACGACCGGCGGGAATATGACGACTGAAACCCACACTCGTAATCTCGTCTCAGGCCTCTCTCTGAGCGCTATTTTGAATATAGTCTTAAATTATCAATTGGCTGGAGGCGCCCCCGAATATATAGTCGATTATCGAGCGAATCAAACAGCTGAAGAAAATATATATTATTCGAGACTCAGGTCGAACATCACCCAGACTTTATCCAAAGAAGGCGAGGACTCTGTTACTAGAGAAGTAAACGCTGAATCGTATATCATTATGCCCAAAAAGTTCGATGCGAACCAGGCGATAAATGTGCATTTTTCGGAGGAGAACGACTCAACGGCAGAGGTGATGGCCACATTTACTTATGATGGCGAAACGTATGAATTTTATCTCGGATCTGGCATAAACGAATCTGAAACGCTAAATCTGTACTTATATCCTTACTGTCCGCTCTTTGAGGGTCTCGACTTGGATTATGAGAACGCCTATACAGATCCGGTCGGCGGAGACGATTTCGATTATGAGGGTAGCTTCGTCATGCAAGCCCTTCAAACCGAAGGTGGGAGATGAAAATGATCTTGCGTGGAAGTGGACTGGCCATTAAAGCCCTCTTGTTCCTGTTCATTTCATACGTTTATGTCTTCAGCGGATCTTCCACCGTGAGCATATCCTGCAACTACTATAACGACGATGGAGAATTAAGTGAGGACGTCAGCGTAGAAAATGCGGGTTTTGCGGGCAACGTCGTCATACTGCCTTATGAAGTTCAAGGTTTCTCCATCTTTTCTGAGGGGAAAGGACAAACAGCTGATGTCCACTCTAATAGCGAGCTGTCACATAAAATCTCCGCAACTAGCGGGGAGACGACAAATGAGCTTCAGGTCGATCTAAAATCGGAGAACGCGAGATATAGCTGGGAGAATAAGGGAACTGTCTCCCCCGACCAGGCCGACCTCTCTTGTACCTCACAGGGAACCATATCGCCCGGAGATTCCGGGGGGGAATCTGAGCTTAGCGAAGCCTCGTCACGATTACAGGCGACAAGTCTCGGAAAGACGATAACAGCAGAATCGGCCTTAAGGGCGAGCCCTGCCACCACCGCCGTTGCATCTGTTGAATGGGGCCTTGGAGCAAAACTAGGAACCCACGAGAGCATGCTTAACCAGTATACGAGCATCAGGTCTCATCCAGGGTATTTGACATTTCCTACGTCACAGCAGGTGGGATTTATCACCACAGGCATGACGTTAGAGGGGCAATATGCAGAAAACGGAACGCCTCTCTTCACGAAGAGATATGTTCCTGTTCCAAAGGATGAGGAACATCCGGAGGGATTTGGTTTTCCTTTGACTCTCGGCGTGATGAAGGTCGAGGACGACTCCGTGTATATGGAGAACAAACTAAAGATGTCAATGAAATGGCAGGAGGGAGACGTGGAAACTACCGGGGATGGTGAATGATGATCAGAGGGGGCGTCATTTGCATAATCTCACTGCTATTCATATCGTTGTTCGTCAGTTATTCGAGTGGAAAGGAGGGTTACAATATCGAAGTTGATGTCGATGGAACCACCTGGGGGATCGATCGCTCAACCCAAAATTTGATTCTCAATATAGAAGGAAAGGTATCTGGATCTGGAAACTTTTACAGAAATAACTACATAAGAGGCATCTCAGGCGTGAGCTTCAGCGAGAAATCATCCGTCGTTCGGGGGGGCAACTTGTCCTTGGAAGACCGCACACAATTGGTGGCCAAAGAACGTCCGGTCTATATTAAATACGTCCTTGGGAGCGGGGGTACAACAGAATATGCCAAATTGGGGATAGACGAGCGCTGGATTACCCAATTTATCAATTATAACAACCTATCATACCTTGGTGAAGGCGGAATAAGAACATCTGAATGTTACGATGATAACGGCGAAAGTATATCTACATACTCAGATTCTTGGAAACTCTCTAAAGAGAGTATGTACATATCTTTCAACAACAGAACGATCATCTTAGCTGAAAACTATCCAAATTTTGTTAAAGTTGATCGCGCCTCAAATAAATCTTCACTTTATTATTTAGATATGGAATCGGTCGGTGCGCTCACTCGTATCGACTTAATGAGCACGAGACCTTCCGACGAAAAAGTATCTGATGTTTCTAATGAGTCGGTATCACGCAACTTGCAGGATTATGCAGGCCATGTCAAGACGGAACTGATGGTAAGCGATCAGTGGGTCACTACTTACCCGACAAATGATACTTACATAAATGGTGAGAATACGTCTATTACAGTAACACTTGTTGAATAGTTCCGGGAAGGCGGTCTGCGACCGTATAATCCAAAGTTTGTGGATGAGGAGATATGTCAGGTGCGGATGAAGGTTTGATCATAAAAACTGGGGTGGTTTTAGCATTGCTAGTGCTAATATCCTATCCTTCTTGGGCCACCGACAACGGATATTACGCGAAACACGAACATAAATTCGAGCAGAATGTGGAAGCAGAAGGTTATTGCATGATCTATCAGAACGTAGATACCAAGACCCATCAGCTCCAGAACTACATGCATGGGAGCGGGATCATGGATGCTGCAACTCTGATAACCTCAAACCAGACCAAAACGAAATATTATCCTCAAGATAAAAATACGCTCGTCTACGAGAGCCCAGTATATGGTTACGAATCGAATATTTCCTTCATTGAGCAGAACGATATGTCCTACGCGCCTATGGCCGTGGCCTACGGGACCGGATACTACGCCAAGAACCCCATCATCTACAACTCCAAGCTGAAGGAGAGGACCGAAGGAACGAGCTACCAAGAAGGGGTCTCGATGAACCACCAGATCGAGTATGCGTCCGCGTTCCAGAAGTATATAAGCGTCGATCTTCGATGCAAAGATGCAATAAACAACACCGACCCCCAAGTTTACGGATTTGGACTTGCCAAGATGGAGGTCGACGAAGAGGTGATGGCGGGCACGGTTCACGTCGGCGAGCTTATGACCGATCCAGAATACGGCTGGAAGAAACCGCTGATCGAGATCGACGAGAACTACGTCGGTGATATAAAGCTCACCAAGAAGATGGAGGTCTCCATGACCAAGCCCCCAGAGAAGCTGGGAAAAGACTGGCTCTCCTGCTGCTGCGTCGGCGGCTACGACGAGATGGAAGACGACGACAAAATCTGGGGCGAGGAGGAGATCTTCGACTGCACATGTCGGGATGTCGCCTGGTGAGACAAATACAGAGAACAGCCGCTTTACAGACTAGGAGTCGGTGCTCCCTCGCGGGTCTTTTAAATATTTCAGAATAGGACACTATCTAAACGAGCCCGAAAACCTCGATGAACGAAGAAGGTTTCCCAAAATCGCCCTCGAGAACGGCGATACGACGACGGCGTTGTCGGTGAGGTAGGATCTTCTCGAACCGGTCTACGCGGCGGCGGGGTCGCCGTCGTCCTCTCGTCGGGGTTGAGGTGGCGTAGATCCCGGCCCCGGAGGTGGACCGTTTTGGGGGCCTTTCCGCCGCGGAAGATCAGGTAGACCTGGACGTCCCTCCTTATCCCGTGGGAGAGGACGAAGGCCGAGTTGATGCACCTGCAGAGTATGTCGATCCTTCCGGAGGTGCCGGGGATGTCCTCGAGGGAGAAGTCGGGGGTCGTCGCCGCGAGGTTTCCCACCACTACGAAGTTTCTCATGGGACGGAGGATGTATAGCCGAGTAGATCCCTTTTTCGTCTCTGAGATTTCGATTGAGGTGCGCGGGGAAACGTGGTGAAATCCGGATTTTCATCAGCTGAACAAGCCAGCTGCACCTCGCTTGGCCATTATTTGGAAGAAAACCCAAACATACCGACGGCACCATCTAAAAGATGGCGGCTCGACAGAAAAGCTCACAAAGATATGCTTATATAGAATACGGCAGGCATCATTGACCGGAAATTAAG
>CAZNGI010000060.1:0-13385 GCA_964572505.1 uncultured Methanotrichaceae archaeon
TAGCTAATACCATGGTTGGCCATAGCATTGAGAAATATCAATCTGGGCTTGATACATCAATCTGGGCTTGATACATCAATCTGGGCTTGATACGCTCATCTGTTTCCGCACGAAGCCTCTTTATTAGCTCTTCACCATTTTATATCTTTACAATATCCCCCTTCATGGGATATATTTTGTATGTACTATTATATCAATTTTGTCGTAAGACTATAAATATATTTGTTATGAACTAGGTGAAAAATATTGGTTCGATTTTGATGCAATAGAGCTGGTTTCAAAACTATTTATGCGGCCTTCGATCATGAATAGAAGTTTGCACATCATTTGAGGCGAAGGATGGTGGTTCTTCCGCCTAAGAGTTTGATCGGTGAAAACCAGCATTCGGCACTATCTTGAAATAGGCTCATGAATAAAATCTGCTGGCCCATTCCAGCGCTAATCCCCAATTTCCCGTGCGCGAATTTCAGTTCTTCTGTGAACCTGCCTCTTGCCTGAGAATCCCATCAAGCGCTTTCCGGAGCTTCTCATAGGTCGCCTGGATGTGCTCGGGGACCACCCTCGTCTCCGCGAAGACCGGCATGAAGTTGCAGTCGCCTGACCACCTCGGAACGATGTGGAGGTGAATGTGACTAGCGATTCCCGCCCCCGCGCACTCACCCATGTTGATCCCGATGTTGAATCCTTCGGGGTTCATAGTCCTCTTCAGGATCTCGACACCGAGGTCGGCAAGTTCCAAGAATTCGGTCCTCTCCTCCGCGCTCCAGCCGGAGAGGTTCGAGGTGTGGCGGCGAGGAACCACCATCAAATGGCCGTTGTTGTAGGGGTAGGCGTTCATGATGATGAAGTGGTATCTGCCCCAGTAGAGTATCAGGTTCTCTTCGTCCCGATCCTCCTCGACCTTTTCGCAGAAGATGCAACCGCCCGACTTATCGCTGAGGATGTACTCCATCCTCCAGGGCGCCCATAAAGTCCTCATGATCTTTTCACCACCTCTCCTTTCCCTCAAAAACGACCTTTCTTCCCACCACCCTGGGCCTGTCCTCAATGAAGATCTTGAGCGCCTCGGGGTAAGCCCTGTACTCCGCCTCCTGGACCCTCGCCTTCAGGCTCTCGAAGGTGTCGCCCTCCTCCACCTTCACGGGAACCTGATGGATTATGGGGCCGTGGTCGACGTCCTCGTCCACCAGGTGGATCGTCGTCCCCGTCCACTTGACGCCGTAGTCGAGGGCCTGCTGGAAGGCGTCAAGACCCCGAAAGGCCGGGAGAAGGGCGGGATGGATGTTGATCGTCCTGTTCTTGTAGTGCCGGACGAAGGCAGGAGATAATATCCTCATGTATCCTGTGAGGACCACGAGATTGACGCCCGCGCGGTCCAGATGGTCCATAAGAAGCTCGTCGTACTCGGCCCGGGAGAAGCCCGATGGATCCAAAAAATGCGCCTTGATTCCCCGCTCGCGGGCGATCTTCAAGGCGCCTGCATCCGTCTGGTCTGCCAGGACGATGGCGACCTCTGCGGGCAGATATCCCGAGCGAGCAGCCTCGATGATGTACCTCGCGTTCTCCCCGCGACCGGAGGAGAGAACCCCGATCCTGGTGGTCAATGCCAACGCGCTCCGGAAAGAGCCGGACTTCACTTCGAGAGGGTGATCTCGATGGCCGAAACGTTCGTCTCTCCACGATCGGTATTCAGGATCTCGGTGGAGATCTGGATGTCCTTGACGTTGACGTCGGCCAAAAAGCGGCTTCTTGAGACCTCTGCAACGTCCACTGCTCTTGATATCGCTCGTCCCCTGGCCATGATCCTCACCTCTTTAGCGCCGCTGTTGAACTGGGTGACCACCGCCAGTACGTAGTTCATCACTGGTTTGTTGCCGACGAATACCACATCATCTTCTGCCATGTACCATCACCACTTTGGAACTAACAGCTCTGAAATCGTTGATGGTTCTGATCGTTTACTACATAAAGTTAATGATTTGGTCAGAGATATCTCCCTCTCGCCTCGATCTCCTGGACCCGCTTTAAAATCTCTTCAGCCCTGTAGTAGGTTTTGGCGTACCCCCGGCCGAAGGCCTCGATGAGAAGATCGGGCCGGTCGTGGGTGCTCTTCACTGTCTGGAAAAATACGTGGACGTCCACCCCCTGGGCCTCGATGTTCTGGTCGTGGAAGGCAAGGCCGAAGTCGATGAAGTATATCTTCTCACCTTTGAGGATCATGTTGGAGGTGGTGAGGTCGCCGTGAATGATCCCGCAGGCGTGGAGCCTTCCGACCAGCTCCCCCACCTTCTCGGATAGTTCCGGGTCGATCACATCCTTCAGCTTGACCCCCTCAACGTACTCCATGGTGAGGCTGAACTTGTCGACGTCGAGGACGATCGGCGTTGGAACCCCACACCTTCGGGCTTCGGAGATTATCCGAGACTCCATCACCGTCCTCTCGCGCCTGATCCTCTCGTCGAGGGCCTGCATCCTGTAGCCCTTCGGCCTCCTCCACTTCGTCACCCGGTCCCCGTCCCTGGTTATTACCGCCTCTGCGCCTCTGCCTATCTCCTCAGCCATCTTGCCCCCTGCTCGGCCCTCTTTTCTGACTCTGACTCGTTTCATTTCTCCGGCGGTATGACGTTTGACTGTGGCTGCTGACCATCAAAAATCCTAAATGATGTGCTTGATGTTAGTTTTAGATATCCCTTCTTGCAGCACCCATTTGTCGCGTTAGTGGGTGCCCATTACGACCTCAACGCCAGCATTCTTCCTTATAGCCCCTGCTATTTCTTCAGAATACCTGCAGACCGGCTCTGATGGTATTGGTTTTATCATGCATGTGCACAGGAAGATCACTTCTGCGCCTCTCCTAACCATCTCTTTTGCTTGGCGGACTGCATCTCTGCCTGGGCAACCTCCGCATGGTGTCATTCCGATGATCTCGATCTCCTCACCTGAATACGGGACGAAGTTCCCAGATCTCTCTCTGATTGCTTTAAAACATGAAGTCCCAGGACAGATTCTCATGGCACTTTCGCATCTGATGAGTCCAATTTTGGTCAATTACCTCAACTCCATGTTGCAGTTAACTGCTTGCCGCAGCGGTGGACCATCTGCGATCACGTACACTTATGTTCTTTGGGCGACCCAAAGGTCAGAAGTCAGCTCAAAAACGGTCTCATCCGATTGAGGCGGGTCCATTTCAGATTGGCATCGTGAGATAAATCGCCATTGTTGAACGGCAAAATCCGGCCAAAAGGACGGAAGGTCTGGACCTCGGAACTCTGATTTATTCAACCTCTTACATCCACGACCTTTTCTTTACACCTATTCGAGCATCTTCCACGCCTCGACCAGTCCCAAGCAGCCTGTTATCATCATGTCCCCTCCCGGAGCCGCAGAGACCACGGGACCCAATTCTCCGAGCAGGCCAGATCCTAAGAACCTCTCCCTGTTGGGGCCGGTCACCACGACTGACCTGATCTTCTCGGCGCCGGGGGCCTCCACCACGTGGGCCCCGTGGCCCCCGTCTTCGAAGACCTCGCCGTTGGTCAAAGTCCCATCGCAGAGCCTTTCAGAGAATCGGAGGAGCTTATCTGCCGTCAGGGCCGAGGTGTGGTGCTCGAAGAGGGCGGTGATCCTCTCGTCGGCCACCACCGCCCCGATGGTGTGGCCGTTTCCGATGTTCAAAACCAGGGCGGGCTCTGCGCAGCGGGGATCGAGGGTCGCGCCGAAGATCGCAGCCGGGCCCGTGTCCATGATCATCGGGCGAAGGCCTGCACGGTCCAGCATCTCCTTGACGGCCCCCATCCGATTGAAGATGGGCGGAGGGTCGAGATGGACGAAGGACCGAAGGTCTCCCCCCGAATCGAGGACCCTTGCCATCTCCTCAAACCTCACGACGCGGTTGCTCCTGTTGGGCGAGCGACCGTGATCCTGGACGGCGACGGCCACGTCCCTTGGCATGTCAAGGCCGAACCTCTCAAAAGTCTCCTTTATGCCGGGAAGGTCGAGGTCCGCCATCTCCACCACATCGGCTTCTGGGGGAGCCTCCTCGGTGATCAGAACCCCCATCTTCTTGACCCTCTCCAGGTCGTCGTTGAAGGTCAAGGCCGCCTTCGGGGATGCGAAGACCCGAAAGCCCGCATCGATCTGCCTTTTTGCGGCCCGAGCGGAAGCTCCGCCCCCCATCGTCGTCCCCGCGAGAAAGACGTCCTCTCCCCGAAGCCTCGCCCGATCGATCTTCTTTCCCACGATCACCGTCTGGCTCGGCATCACCATCTTGGCCGAGTTCTCGATGGGCACCCCCTCTTCACAGAGGAGGATGTCCTGGGTTCCCGCGCCCACGTCCACCGCCAGAAGCGCCATGGAAGGCCAGGTCGACCTTCTGAGATAAAACCGTTGGGCAGGTAGAGAAGAGCTTTATCCCTTTGGAACGAATAATAGATCATGATCATCGAGGTCGTCGTCGTGAGCACCTCCCGGTTCGAGAGGTTCGGAGACGTCGGAAGCCCTGAGGAGGCCGAAGACCTCTCTGGACGGGCGATCCTGGATCGGCTCCGCGACGCCGGTCGCAAATCCACCTACCGGCTCGTCCCGGACGGGGTGGAGGCCGTAAGGGAGGCGATCCTGGAATCAGAGGCCGATGCCGTCGTCCTCTGCGGCGGCACGGGCCTTGCCCCAAAGGACCTGACCATCGAGGCCGCAGAGCCCCTCTTCGATAAGACGATCCCCGGCTTCGGGGAGGCGTTCAGGCTGAAAAGCCTCGAGAAGGTGGGGACGAGGGCGATCCTATCCAGGGCGTCGGCCGGGATAGTCCGGGGCGTTCCCGTCTTCTGCCTTCCGGGCTCGCCCTCGGCGGCGAGGCTGGGGATCGAGCTGATCCTGGCCGAGATCGATCACATACTCCACCATATTTCAGAGTAACAAAATTATAATACGTTTTGAATTAGATAGAAAAGGATGCAGTGATCCTTTTATAGAGGGAATCTCTTTAATAAGAGCGGCGATCTGCCGCGGAGGTGACTTGCATGGAAACAGAGATTCCGGTGCGGGATATAATGGCCCGACCTGTGATCACCGTAGATTCCGAGGTTGATGTGGTGAAGGCTGCGAACAAGATGTTCTCCGCAAACGTGGGCAGCTTGATCGTGATTCACAAAGACCAGCCGATGGGAATCATAACTGAGCGAGATCTGGTCGGAAAGATAGTTGCCAGGGCCGCAAACCCAAAAGATGTAAAGGTGGGCGAGGTGATGTCATCACCCCTGATCACCGTCCTTCCAGACGTCAGCTTGAGCGATGCTGCTATAAAGATGCTCAAATCGGGAGTGAAGAGGCTTCCGGTGATATCCGGCGAGGGGAAACTGGTGGGCATAATCACCGATACCGACCTCGTCTCCGGGTCGGCCTCGATCGGCATGGGTGAGATCCTGAGCCACCTCATAGAGATGCATCGGGATAGCGTCCATTTCGAAGAGCAGAGGGAGATGATAAGGGGGATCTGCGAGCGGTGCGGTCAGATCTCCGACTCTCTGGAAGCGGTCAACGGCGAACTGCTCTGCTGGAGCTGCAGAGACGGGAATAAATGAACATTTTGGAATTTTCCGGACTTGAGCAGGAGGGCGTAAAATGGTACTTTTAGTTGGAGAGATCATGTCAACGGATCCGGTCAGCGTGGAAGAAGGCGACTTCGTGACCCGGGCACGGCAGCTGATACGCGACAACCAGCTGCGAGGATTGCCGATACTGAACGGCGAGGGGCGTGTCACCGGGATAGTCACCGACCGGGATATGCTGAAGATAGCGTCGACCCGTTCGAACGTCACCGTCTCCGGTTTCTCTGTGGAGGCCCCTCTGGTCACCCCCGAAACGGATGTCGTGGAGACGGCGAAGTTCTTGCTCTCGGCCAATTACGCGATACTGCCCGTGGTCCGGTCTTCGGAAGACCGACGCCTCGAGGGTGTGGTCAGCCCCATTGACATCTTCAAGATGATCGACCCCGATAAGTTGGCCGGCAAAAAGGTCAAAGATACGATGAACACCGAGACGAAGACCTGCGGCCCCCAGAACTCGGTGACGAAGGTCTGGGACGCGATGCTCGATTCCGACTTCACCGGGATGCCGGTGGTGGACGAAAAGGGCAAACCTCTCGGGATGATCACCCGCTTCGACATATTGAAGAGGGGTGGGGTCCGGATAGGCAAAGACACCAAGGACGTAATGAAAGTGGAAAAACTGATGAGCACACCCCTCTATAGCATAGGTTCAGAGACCAGCCTTCGCGATGCCGCAAAGACGATGCTAGATCGCGAGATTGGCAGGATATCCGTGGTAGACGACGGCAAGCTCGTCGGAATAATCGACAGATACGACGTGATCAAAGCTATCTTTGGTGAGGGACAATGAAGAGACCATCAGAGGATCGGAAGGATTCCAAGATTAGGATGCCAGGTGCGATGGATAGGGGACCGGTCCAGTTCGATTCCAGAGCTGCCAAGCGCACAGGAGACGTTCTCACCATTGCAACCGCTGAGGTGGTGACGGCACCGCCCACCACCACCATAATCAGCGCCATCAAGATAATGACCTCTTACGGCTTCGGGAGGCTGCCGATAGCCGATGCGGGAACCTGGCGGCTCCTCGGCTTCGTCACCGGCGTCGACGTCGTCGACTTTCTCGGCGGCGGCATAAGACACAACCTGCTGAAAAAGAAGTATGAAGGAAACATCCTCGCAGCCATCAACGCCGACATCAGAGAGATCATGAGCCCCAGGCTCATATCCATCGGCGAGAAGTCCTCCGTCGAAGACGCCCTAAAGTTGATGTACGAAAAGAACGTGGGCGGTCTGCCCGTGGTTGACGAGGAGACCAGGATAAAGGCCCTGATCACGGAACACGATTTCGCAAAGCTCGTGGCCGGGGTGAACACCGGCATCAAGGTCGAGGAGTTCATGAGCCCGAACGTGATCACCGCCAACGGTCAGATGGCGATCGAGAAGGCCACCAAGATGATGGTCCAGCAGGGCGGTTTCCGAAAGCTCCCTGTTGTCCAGGACTCCATCCTGACGGGGATGGTCACAGCCTCCGACATCATGAGGTACCTTGGAAGCGGCGAGGCGTTCGGGAAGGTGGTGACCGGCGACATCGGTGAGGTGATGAGCCAGCCGATAAAGATCCTGGTCCGAAGAGACCTCGTATCCACGGAGAAAGAGGCGGATCTCGGCGGGGCGGCAGAGACGATGATGGAGAAGGGCGTCGGAGCCCTGCCGGTCATGGAGAACGGATCGCTGCTCGGCATCATTACCAAAAGAGACTTCATCAGGGCATTTGCGGAGGAGAAACGAGGGATCATAACATGAGCAAGGTAAAGGATTACATGCAATCTCCCGTCTACGTCATCGACAAGGAAGAGCCTGTGCAGCGTGCGAGGAACTTGATGCTCAAACACTACATCAGCAGGCTTCTCGTGATGGACGCAGAAAAGCTGGCGGGAATTGTCACCAAACACGATATATCACACCGTCTGAGCCAGGCCGCCCCGGAATGGCGGAGGCGTCCCATCAGCAAAATCCCCGTCAAGCTGGTGATGACCGACCGTCCCATCACCATCTACCCGGGCGCCACCGTGGAACAGGCCGCGGAGATCATGGACGAGAACGGGATAGACGGCCTGCCCGTGGAGAGGGATGAGGGGGAGATCGTGGGGATCATAACCTCAAGAGACCTCATCTCCTACTTCGTCGAGAAGAATCCCGATTCCAAGGTGGGCGACCTGATGACCCAGGGCGTCGTCAGCGTCCACAGGCACCACACCATCGATCACGTCCTCGATGAGATGGTCGAGAACGGGGTTGACAGGGTCGTGGTCTGCGAGGACAACGCCACCCCCGTCGGGGTGATAACCCACACCAACCTCGCGATCTCGGGAATCTCCGACTCAAAAGACGAGCTGAAGAGCAAGAACATCAAGATGACGAGGAAGGACAGCACCGCTGGAAGGAAGGGGTACAGGTACGTAAAGGAGGTTCCCCTGGTGGCAGAGGACATAATGTCCTACCCGATAATGTTCACCAACCCGGACGTTTTGGCCTTGGAAGCCGCCAAGATCCTTCTCGATAAGGAGATATGCGGCCTGCCGGTGGTGGACGAGGAGAGGGTAGTGGGGTTCTTCTCGACCCGCGATATAACCATGGAAGTGGCGAGGTGGTCTTAACCATGTTTATAAAGGAGATAATGTCGACGCCGGTGACGATAGACAAATCGGAGAGGATCGCCCACGCACTGGACGTCATGGAGAAGCACGATCTACGAAGGCTTCTCGTCACCAACGACGGCAAGCTCGGCGGCACCATCACCATGAGGCAGATCGCGAGGGTTCTGGGAACCAGGCAGAGGCTGGGGATGCCCGCCTCCTCGCTCCACGTCGCCACCGCCACATCAGACTCAGTGGTCAAGGTCGACCCCGAAATGAGGGTCGATGACGCTGTCCTTCTCCTCCAGAAGACGTCGGTTCTGGTGGTTATGGAAGGTGAGGATATCCTAGGCTGGGTGAGGCCAAAAGACATGCTGAAGGCCATCCGAATGACGGGGCTTGCCGCCGACGCCATGCGCACGCCCCTGACCGCCAACCTATCCGACAGGCTGGTTCACGTCCGGAGGGTGATGCTCGACCGGGACGTGGGACGTCTTCCGGTGATGGAGAACGGCAAATTGGTGGGGATCATATCGGAGCGGGACGTGGCAAAGTCCCTGCGGGCCTTCAGGGACCTGGTTCCAAGCAACCAGCAGGAGGCCAGGATCAAGAACCTCCTGGTCTCGGACGTGATGAGCCGGGACGTCAAGTCGATCTTCGTCGACACGCCACTTGAGGAGGCGAGGCAAAAGATGCTGGAAGAGGACCTGGGCGGGATGCCGGTCTTAAACCAGAACAACGAGCTTGTGGGGATGCTAACCAGGCGGTGTTTCTTCGACCACCTGGTGAAGTCGAAATGAACCTTCGGGCCGTGGCGGAGAGGCTGGATATCTCGGCCGAGAGGATGGAACGGATGCTCGGACGGGTGGTCCGGGCTTCCGACTGGCCAAAGCCCCGGCACCTCAGGTTCGACAAGGCCGTCTCCGGCATAGATGCCGGGACGGTCGTCTTCGACGACGATGAGATCGTCTACGGCTACCCCAAGATCAGGCGGGCAATGATGCTTGCGCCCGCCATCAAAAGACATTTTTCTGACGGTGTTCTCGTCGAGGAGAAGATGAACGGCCACAACGTCCGGGTGGCGAGCGTGGGAGGAAAGATGATCGCCCTCACCAGGGGCGGCTTCATCTGCCCCTACTCAACAGAAGTGGCCAACGATCAGATACCTCCGGAACTCTTCAAAGAAGATCCGGACCTGGTCCTCTGCGGCGAGATGGTGGGTCCCAAAAACCCCTACGTGCCAAAGGAGGTCTATCCAGCAGAGTCGATGGACTTCTACCTCTTCGACGTCTCTCGAAAGGGGAAGAGGGATATGGAGGGATCTTCAAAAACTCACGCCCTCGCCGAGGAGTACGGGATGAGGCCCGTCCACCTCTTCGGCGAGTTCGGCCTTGAGGAGGCCGCAGGGGAGATAAAGGAGATCGTAAAGGACCTGGGGGCGCGGGGTCGGGAAGGGGTCGTGATCAAGGATCCCGCAAACCAAACAAGCCCCATCAAGTACACCAGCTCCGAGAGCAACTGCAAAGATCTCGAGTTCGCCTTCAGGTACTACAACGACTACGGTCAGGACTTCTTCTTCTCAAGGGTGGTGCGCGAGGGGTTCCAGGCGGCAGAATGGTCCGAGGCTGAGGCCGGGTTCGAGGAGAGGTGTCTTCGGCTGGGCAGAAGCATGCTCGGACCCATGAGGGAGACGGTGGAGGCGAAGATCGCCGGGGATCTGATCGTCCAGGAGGTCGAGATAAAGGTAACAGACCTCCAGACGGCGACGGACTTAGAGGAGCACTTCAGAAGGATGGGGGTTCGGGCGATCTTCGATCCACCCCGAGCCTGCCCCGGCGGCCACCTGGTGAAGATAAAAAGGCTCGTCATGAGCACCAACGACAAGACAGAGTCCGTCATCGAGGGGCAGCTCTGGTGACCCTCGATGACGGAACTGGCATAATATTAGAACCAATAGAATGGTTCTTAGGGGATCAGATCGACCTTAAAGGATGGTCACCATGAGCGAAACCTGCGACATAGAGATGGAAGGGCACCTGATAGATTCGCTCACGCTCACAAAGGCGCTGGACAAGATAATGAGCATGGGCGGCGAGTTCGAGATCAAGAAGTTCCGGGTTGGCAAAAAGAAGCACGATACGAGCTATGTGAAGATCGCGATCTCAGGAGATGACGCCGATCACCTCGACCGGATCCTTCTCGCGCTCCACCCTCTCGGCGCGCGGGTGATCGAGGCCGAGGACGTCAGGCTCGAGATCGCGCCCCAGGCCCGGGTGGTGCCCAGGGGCTTTTACTCCACCACCAACCACCTCACCCACGTACGGTACAACGGCGCTTGGCTTGAGGTGGAAGACATTCAGATGGACTGCCTGATCATAGTGAAAGAAGGTCGGGCGATATGTGTACCCATCGGCCAGATCGAGAAGGGTGATTCGATCGTCGTCGGAACCGCTGGGGTGAGGGTGGTGCCGCCCGAGCGGCCCCGTGAGAAGACCTTCTTCGAGTTCATGTCCAACGAGGTCTCCTCGGAGCGGCCCTCTGGTGAGATCGTAAAGCAGCTGGCAGAGGAGATCCTGGCCACAAAAAGGGCTGGAGGAAAGATCGCTGTGGTGGGTGGACCCGGCATAATCCACACAGGTGCTTCTGAGGCTCTGGCAGAGCTGATCCGGGACGGGTACGTTGACGTCCTCCTGGCTGGAAACGCTCTTGCGGTCCACGACATCGAGCGGCAGCTATTCAGAACGAGCCTCGGGATGGACCCTCACGGCAATTTGACGTCGGCAGGCCACAGAAACCACATTTACGCCATAAGCGAGGTCATAGCCAGCGGCTCGATCAGGCAGGCTGTGGAGGACGGAAAGCTGAAAGGAGGGATCATGTACCAGTGCGTCAAGAAGGAGATACCCTACGTTCTGGCCGGATCGATCCGGGACGACGGCCCCCTCCCGGACGTTATCACTGACACCGTCGAGGCTCAGAAGGCGATGTTCGAGGCTCTCCGGGGGGTAGACATGGTGATCATGATGGCGACTATGCTCCACTCGATAGCTACCGGAAACCTCCTCCCCTCCAGGGTCAAGACGATATGCGTCGACATAAACCCCTCGACCGTGACGAAGCTGATGGACCGGGGGACTGCCCAGGCTATCGGCCTTGTGACCGACATCGGCATATTCCTGCCGAGGCTGGCTGAAGAGGTCCAGAAGCTTGCCGAGGCCTCGTAATCCTCGAAGCTTTGCAGCAATCGAAAAACGGATCGTAACGCTTAAATTGAGAACGGCCGCTATATGCCGGGTGTGTCTGTGCCGCCGTGGCTTAGCCCGGTAAAGCGGCTGATTCGTAAGGCCAAAAGCCCGATATATCAGCAGGTCATGGGTTCGAATCCCATCGGCGGCTTCTCTTTTTGTCTTCGTCTCTGCCTGTCGGGATTCATTTGAGTTCGCATTGAAGACGTAAGCAGATATCGGATCTGGCGCCCTGCGCCTTCCGGCGTTCTGTCAACTCCGCAATACTTTATATACCCTCAGTTTAAAAAGGGGGTTTCCGGAGAGACGTGATTATGGAGTCCACCATCAGAATAGAGAACGTCGTCGCCTCGACAAAGCTCGCCGAGGAGTTCGATCTGATCAAGATCGAGTCGGAGCTGGAGGGCGCCGAATACAACAAGGAGAAGTTTCCAGGGCTCGTCTACAGGGTCAAAGCACCCAGGGCGGCCTTTCTGATCTTCACCTCGGGAAAGGTGGTATGCACCGGCGCCAAGAACGTCGCGGATGTGAGGACGGTCATAACCAACATGGCCCAGACCCTGAAGTCGATCGGGTTTGAGGACGTCAACCTGAATCCCGAGATCCACGTCCAGAACATCGTCGCCAGCGCCGACCTCAAGACCGACCTCAACTTGAACGCCATTGCTCTGGGCCTAGGCCTTGAGAACATCGAGTACGAGCCTGAGCAGTTCCCGGGCCTCGTCTACAGGATCAAGGTGCCCAAGGTAGTCGTCCTGATATTCAGCTCCGGAAAATTGGTGGTCACCGGAGGAAAGTCGCCCGAGGAGTGCGAGGAGGGCGTCAAGATCGTGCGGGTCCAGCTGGAGAACCTCGGGCTGCTCTGATCTTCAATTAAAATACCCGATCCGGGCCGGGTCCGTCTCTCATCGGATCGGGGTCGGAAACGTGATGGCGGTTGAAAGCTGAGCCGGGTGGTTATCCCGACCATCGCCCACGGCTCGCGACCATTATCATCTGGCCACATATTCACTGTGCACTCTATTCACCAAGCAATTCTATGATCTCTTTCAGGGCGAGGCTCTCCTGAGATCCCGTCAACATGTCTCTCAGGGTGAACTTCCCCTCTTCGACCTCTTTTGGCCCTATTATCACGGCGAAGCTTGCTCCGATGCTGCTCGCCTGTTTCAGCTGGGCTCCAAGCCCCCGGCCCATCACGTCCAGGACCACGGGCATGGGAAGACTTTCGCGTAGCTCTCTCGCGGCCCTGACCGCCTCGGATCGGACCTGTGGCACGAAGACGACGGCCACCGGCGCTGGCGGCTTCTCGTCGAGGGCGACGATCTCCATGATCCTGTCAAAGCCGATCCCAAAGCCGGTCGATCTCGTCTCCTGGCCTCCGAGAAGGCCCGCGAGCTGGTAGGTCCCGCCGCCGCAGATCTGGTTTTGGGCGCCGAGGCCCGAAGCGTAGATCTCAAAGACGGTTCCCGTGTAGTAGTCGAGGCCCCGGACGATCTCGAAGTCGACCGTCGCCTCGACGCCGTAGCAGTCCAAAAGGGCCACCAGCTCCGAGAAGTGAGCAAAATCCAGGTCTGAGGGCGCGGCCCGATCGGACCTTGCAGCCCTGTCACCCGAATCCGAGTCTCCTGAGGGAGCAGCCACAATAGATTCCGTTTTCGCCTCTTTGGAGGGCTCTTCTGACATTCTGGAGAGGTCTTCGGCCATCTCCATCGCCCGATCGAGGGCCCGTCTCCCCTTGAGGTCGATCAGCTCGAGGAGGCCGAGATGGTCTGCCCCGATCTCCTGGAGCTTTTCGGCGAGGAGGTCCCGCTCCTTTTTGTCGATGAACTTCATGACCGCTGGCCTCTGGGAGGCCGGGATCATCCTCATCATGGCCCTAATCAGGCCGAGGTAGCCCAGGTGGAGGTCGCCAGAGACGCCAGCGCTCTCGATCAGCTTTTGGGCGAGGGCGATCACCTCCG
>CAZNGI010000061.1:0-13281 GCA_964572505.1 uncultured Methanotrichaceae archaeon
GAGATAGGACGTAATAGTATAATAACATCAACTCACTGCTGGTGCACTACCCTTTATTGAGCATGTTCCAAAAACGGGCCGAAAAATGAGCCGGTAAGAAGAGGACAAAACAGGACAAAACAGGACGGAACTAGAAATCGCGGGAAGGAACAGAAAACGGACGAAAAGGAACAAGAAAGAGCGGCAGATAACAGAACGCCCGCCCGGATAATAGATATGATATGATCTCAAGGCCGTTTTAAACGCCTTTACCGGATCGAGACGAGTCGCCGCGGCCCCGTGGTCGGTTCGGGGCCGCTGAGCATCTCAAATCTTCAATATGTCCTTTTCACCTCGCCACCGGAGAGGCTATGACAAAGGTCTTCTTCGCCGTGGTGAAGTCCACCGGCTTGTAGACCCCCGTCGACCAGCCGTCCGTTCTGCTCTCGATCACCTCGCCGTTTCGGCTGAGGGTGAGGTCCTCGAGGTGGAGCCGGGACGGCGTCTTCTTCATGATGAACTTGAGGGGGTTGAAGGAGAGGGAGACAACTTGCACACCCTCTTCGAGGGAAGCCGTCACCTCCACTCGATCGATCTCAAAGCCGTCCTCGTCAATGATCCTTCCGGCGATTTCGTAGGACCCAGGGGTCTGGGCGGCGACCTCAACGCCGATCACGATCGAGTCAGGCTTGGTCCCGACGCGCGACGCTGAAGTGAGCGTCTCGTCGACGAACTCGCCGGTGAACCGGGCCGATAAGGGCTGGAAGTCCTTGGGACACTTCAGAATCGTTATGTTCCCCTCGTACCGGTCGATTATGTGCCCCTCGCCGTTGTAGAGGAAGAGGTTCTCAAGGCTCAGAGGGCCGCATTTGCCCTTGCTCCAGATATCGCTCCCGTTGACGCAGATCTCTATCGACCCGTCGCCCTCAAGCCGCTCCGTGCTGCCGAGCCACTCTATCGCAGACCCGTTTCCGTCCAGGAGGCTCCCCTCGACCCTGTAGTCGCCGGGGGCGGTGACGTCGACGCCCACATCGACGCAGAGCTTCTCATAGAGGCCGTCGCCGTCTATGTCGATGAGGTCGGTGCTGCTATCTCCTGTTAGGGAGGCACCTCCTACGGTGAGGCTGACGGGGATGGTGAAGCGATCCTCATCGGATCGAACCTGGATGTACCCCTCAAGCCCTACGCTCGGGGCATCGGAGGGGACGGTGATGGTGGCGTTGACCGCTCCTTCAGTCCCGGAGTCGAGCCGTTCGGGGCCGGTCGCTGCGACCCACGACCAGGTCTCCTGGACGTAGAAGGTCGCCTCAAGGTCGAATGGCTGTCTCGCCTTCGTGGTCACGTGATACCCGTAGACTATCGCCCTCCAGATGCCAGAAGCCGGATGGGTGGCGCCCACCACCTCTCCGACATCGCCGCCGTAGGAGACGTCCACGGGCCTTCCGTTCTCGTTGAAGAGGAGGAGGGCGAGATCGCTGTCGGGATCGTCCCAGGCGAGCCTCACCCCGAGCCGTGTGACGTTGGCCGGAACCTCTATCGGCACCGTCCAGATCACCTTGTCACCGATCGAATCGGTCCACCCCTCCTTCTCGACGTTCTCCATCATCCCGACGTAGGTGACGTTGGCGAGGGCTGGCCCACCGTTTCTGAGGCTGAACGTGGCCTCCTTCGTCTCGCCAGGACTGGCGGAGCCTACGGACCATCTCTTGGGCGAGCTGGCGAGAAGGGTCCGTTCCACCTCCAGAACGTAATCAGCCTCGCCGGTAATGTTCCTCGCATGGGTCGCCACGAGCCAGCGGCCCGTGGGGGGCGCATCCACCGAGACGGTCTCGACCCCTCCGTCCTGCCCCGCGGGAAAGTACTCGCTGGTGGGCGAGAGGAGGAAGAGGTCCAGGTCCGGCTCGCCCTCCCACGAAAGGGAGCACTTCAGCTCGTCGGTGCTGGTCGGAACGTCGACGTAGCGGTAGTCCCACTCGCCCTTGACGAGGGATCCGGGGACCGAGCCCCGGCCCGTGGCCATCTCGATTGATTCGGCCACCTCGACCGTCAGGGGAAGAGAAAATATCTTGGTTCCGTTCTCGGATATCTCGATGGAGCCAATGTACCGGCCCGGGAGAGCATCCTCGGGAACGCTGATGGCTGCCCCAAAGACCCTCTGGCCGTTGGCCGGGATCTTCTTTGGGAGGGGCTGGACCGAGGTCCAGTCGGCTATGGGCCCCGAGGCGGAGGTGGCGACGTTCGATAGCTCCCTGTCGGTGAAGAAGAGGAACTTGGAGTTCCAGTCCACGTCACCGGGAGCGAGAGCGTACATCTTCTTTTGGAACCTGTCGGCCCCGGTATCGAGGCTTCCGTAGACGGTGTCGTCGCCGACGACCCAGAAGTCGCCGTAGACCCACCTGCCCGCCGACCAGCGGTCTGGAAGAACGCTGCAGAGCTGATAATCTGTGCCCAAGATTTCGAAAGACCCCTGGGCGTCCAAAAGGCCCGCTCCCTGGTAGTAGGCCTCGTACTCCTCGTCCTGGGTGTTATTCAGCTTCGCGGCGCCCCTCGTCAGAGCCGCCTTCACCCCGGCCGGCGTTATCTCCGGTTCCGCCTGGATGAGCAGCGCTGCAACCCCTGCGACGACGGGGGTCGAGAGGCTCGTCCCCGAAGCTCCCGCGTAATAGTTGTTGATCTTACCCTCGATGTCGAGGTTCGGCGGCACCGTCGAGACGACGTTCACCCCCGGAGCCACCAGGGTCGGCTTGTACCTTCCGTCCCGCAGGGGACCGGACCCGCTGAAGGCGGCGATCCGGTCGTCGCAGTCGGTGGCCCCCACGGTTATCACCTTGACGCCGTCTCCCGGCGACTCGACGCACCCAAGACAGACCGAGGAAGCGACCAGCATCAGAAGAAGAAGCCTCTCGTCGAGGTTGCCTGCGGCGACGCAGGCGACGGTTCCCGCGTCCATGGCGTTGTCTGCGGCCATCGATATCGGCGGGTTGCTCTCGCCGAGGTTGAGGCCGCCGAGGCTCATGCTGAGGACGTCGGCGTCGTTTTCGATGGCCCAGTCGATCCCCGCTATGATGTCAGAGATCTGGCCCGAACCCTGGCTGTCTATGACCCTCACGTTCAGAAGGCTCGCTCCAGGAGCCACCCCCATGTACTTCCCACCGGAGGCCGTCCCGGACCCTGCGATTATCCCCGCCACGGCGGTCCCGTGACCGAGGAGGTCGTCGGTGGTTCTCTCGGAGTCGACGAAGTTGACCTCGCCCACCACCTTTCCCGCCAGGTCGGGATGGTTCTCGTCGATGCCGGAGTCCAGGACCGCCACCACCACGCCGGACCCGTTTATGCCACGGTCCCAGAGGGGTAACACGTTCACCCTGCTGGTGGCGCAGAAGGTCCTGTTGTCCTTGGTGACGTTTATCGGCTGGGCCACCACCACCGACCCGTCAGGATAAACTCCCGCCACGTCCGGGTCGGTGGCCAGCTCCTGAAGGGACGAGGGGCTGATGGAGCCCGCAACCCCGTTTATGAGGCTGTAGGTGTACTTCACCTCCAGGCCTTCCACCTCTTTTCTCGCCCCATCGTTGAAGATCACAATCACGGGCAGGTTCTCTTCGCCGTCCCCGAGCTCATCTTCGAGAAGTAGATCCAGGGCTGCGCTGATCGGTTCAGCAAGAGGATCCTGATCTGAAGACAACCCCGGTTCAGCCGATGCGGATGCCGCCACCAGGGCGAGCACCAGACCGACCACCAAAATCGGTCTCCATCTCTGTCCGTCCATAAGTTCAACCACTCCCACTAGACGCCAGCGGCCGGTCAAAGGGGCCGAAGCATCACAGATTTCCCGGTTGGTAGATAATGCTAAATAAACCTGTGGATTTTCTATCCCCGATGATTATCGGCTGGCTGACCGCCAACGTCCTCTGGATCGGACTCGCCCTCCTTTCGACCTCGGCCCTATCAGGTCGGCGGGCTCTCTCGGGCCTGGGCTGGATCCTCTTTGGGGTTCACTGGCTGAAACAGCCGGCCCACTACCTAGCCATCGGGGACCACTTCAACGTGGGCCTGACCCTGGCGGTGGCCCTCTTCTCCTTCTACCTCGGCTGGATCATCCTCGCAAAGGGCTGCCGTTCTCGCTCCTGCGACTGGGCCAGCTGTGCCGTGGCGATAGGGGGCTTCGCTTACTTTCCCTTCGCCGAGCTTTTCCCTCTCAGAGACTGGCTGATCTCAGAGACTGCGAAGCTCACCCTATTTCTCTTGAATGCCTTCGACGTTCCGGCGGCCGCAGGTGGCGGAAGCGTCATCTTACTCAACGGCCATTCCGTGGAGATCGTCCTCGCATGCACCGCCATCGAGAGCATGGCCCTTTTTGCGGGAGTGGTTCTATCGGTGGAGGCTCCTCTCAAAAGAAAGATGGCAGCCCTTCTGGTTTCCGTTCCGGTGATATACGCTTTGAACCTATTTCGAAACATCTTCGTGGTGGTGGCCTACGGCGAGGAGTGGTTTGGAGAGAACAGCTTTTATCTTGCCCACAACGTGATCGCAAAAGCTGGGTCGGCCGTCGCCCTCTTCGCCATAGCCTACGTCGTTCTGATGCTCCTCCCGGAGCTTCTCGATATGATCGACGAGCTGGCCTCTGACATCAAACATGGTGGAGGTGAGCCGGCCTGAAGCTGGCCAGAAGCTCAGGCCCCTGGGTGGGTGGGCCCCTCCTGGCCGCGGTCCTTCTGATGAGCTTGCGGATCTGGCCGCTCTCGGGGGCGGCGCTCGCCCTCTCAATCTTTATGGCCTTTTTTCACCGGGACCCTGAACGAGTCCCCCATGGCGAGGGGATGATCTCTCCCGCCGACGGCCTGGTGGTGGAGGCGTCTTGCGAGAAGGTGGCCATATTCATGAACCATCACAACGTCCACGTCAACAGGTCTCCCTTGGGAGGAAGAGTGACGAGGGTCGAGCACGGGAACGGAGGCCACAGGCCCGCCTTCTTTAGATCTTCATCTGAAAACGAGCGGAACCTGACCGTCATAGAGACCCCCGAGGGCGAGTTTCGATTGACCCAGATCACCGGGGTCCTCGTGAGAAGGATAGTCTGCTACGTCAGGCCCGGCGACTTTGTGGAGAGGGGCCAGAGGATAGGGATGATCAGGTTTGGGAGCCGGGTGGAGTTTTCGATCCCTCCCGGCTACAGCCTCAGGGCCGCGATGGGAGATAGGGTCAGGGCCGGAGAGACGGTGGTAGCGGTGAAGGAGAGATGACCGGCATCGCAAGGCTCATCAGGCTTCCTGACGTGGTATCTCTTCTGAACGCCTCTCTTGGCTACGGCTCCATCCTGATGGCGGCAAAGGGCAGCTATGCCCTCTCGGCGGCGCTGATAATTCTCGCCATGGCCGCCGACGGCATCGACGGATATCTCGCCCGGAGGCTGGGAAACGGCCCCCTCGGGGTCCAGATCGACTCCCTGGCGGACGTCCTCTCCTTTGGGGCGGCTCCGGCCTTTCTCGCCTGGGCGGCCTTCGGGTCCGTCTTCTGGATATTGGGCGGATTTTACCTCGCCTGCGGGATTCTCAGGCTCGCCAGGTTCAACGTTTCGCCAAAGAGACGGGGCGAGTTTCAGGGGATGCCGATTCCCGGGGCCGGAGCATTCGTCGCCGCCAGCGTCCTTCTGGACGGCCCCATCCTGACGACTCTTCTGATGGTCTCGATGTCCTTTTTGATGATCAGCACAATCCCCTACCCCAAGCCCAGAGATCCGAGGCTCATCCCCCTCGTTCTGGTGGCGGGGGCAGTGGCAGCGGCGGGATGGCACCTGGGCGATCTTCGGCTCTCGGCGGGGGTCGTATTTTTAGCCCTGGCGGGGTATCTGACCTCACCATTGGTGATCGAGCTATGCCGACGAAGAGGGAAACGGCCGCCTTCGAGGCGGGTATAAAGCTGGGGGCGATCTACCACCAGTTCGTGGGCTCGCCCGTCTCCACGGAGACGGCGAAGAGCCTGGAGGTGGCGATGAAGGAGAGCATATCCCTCCAGCCTCACGTGAGGTCCGTCTCGGTGAAGATCGACCGGGATATGCTGGCAAGAAACTTCTACGGTTACGGCGAGCTGGCCGGAAAGATGATCAAAGCCCTGGTTGAAATCGATTACGAGGGGGCGGTGGTCAGGGCGAAGCTCGAGTACGATCCCGAAAAAGACTATCCTATGATGCTTCTTTTGGACTGAGGGCCAAGCCTGCTCACCGAAAAGAGCAGAACAGCGCTGACAGCCATCCCCAGAAGGGGCCATCTCTGGCCGAATAGGAGGGCGATCCCGCCTCCGCCCAGGAGGGCGGCAAGGGCCCCCTCGGGGGTGAGGCGGAACCTCTCCCGCCAGAACCCCGCCACCAGGGGCACGATCAAACCTCCTGCAAAGACCGTGTACGCCGAAAGGAGGGATGCTATGATCTCCGGAAGGCGGAGGGCCGAGAGGAGCGCAAGGCCCCCTATCAGCACGGTCCCGCATCTTGAAACCCTCATCATTTTTCTCTGGCTTGCACCCGGCCTTGCGGTCTTGTAGAGGTCGAGGGCGAAGATCGATGTCGCCGTGAGAAGGGTGGTGTCGGCCGAGGACATGAGGGCCGAGAGGAGGGCTGCGGCCACGAGGCCCTCTCCCAGGGGCGAGAGGGTTTCTGTCATGAGGACGGGAAGCGCCTCTTCAGGACCTATCCCGGGAAAGAGGATCCGGGCACAGATCCCAAGGCCTGTTATGATGAAGGCTAGGGGAAGAAGGACGAGGGCTGCGGCCAGGGCCGATCGTCTGGCGGTTTTTGGGTTTTCGGCCGAGAAGAGCCTCGAGTAGATGTCGGGCCCCACCAGGTAGGCAGACCCGACCACCAGGACGAGGCTTGCCACATCGATCCCGCCCCTGGCCGCCGAGGTGGGAAAGCTCTGCCCCGCCAGGATCTCGGGGCCGACGAGGGAAAAGGCCCTCCAGGAGACTATGGCGAGCCCCAAAAGGAGGATCAATAGCTGAGCTGCATCCGTCTTCACGATCGACCTCTGCCCGCCCAGGGCGGTGTAGACGACGAAGACTAGGGCCGAAGCGATCATGAAGATCTCCTGGCGGGGGCCGAAGAGGACGCTGAGCAATTTGCCCGAGGCCACAATCTGGGCCGCCGTGATCCCGATCCAGGAGACCAGGATCAAGGCCGAGGCTCCAAGCCTCACCCGGCGATCGTACTGGGCGCCGATCAGCTCGGGCAGTGTGTAGCAGCCCACAGCCCTCACCTTCTCCGCCAGGAAGAACGAGAGGACGAGGAGGCCCAGGGTTCCTGAGAGGAGCCACCATGCTCCCGTCAGCCCCTCGCTGAAGCCGAGGCCCGCTATCCCCAGGGTCGAGGAGGCCCCGAGGATGGTGGCGCAGAGGGTGGCGGTGAGAAGAGCTGGTTTTAGGCTTCGTCCGGCCAGGAAAAAGGTCTCCAGGGTGTTTGAGCGCCTCGCCGCCCAGGCCCCAAGAGCGATCATGGCCAGGAGGTATCCAGCCAGCACGAGGCCCGTCAGGCCCGCATCGTCAACCATCTCTGGTAACGGTGGTTTACGTAAGCATAAACTTTGCGATTCTCCTTCGATTCTCCATCCGTTGCCCGGCCATCTTTTTGCCGGAGCCGGGTTTGAACGCTCCTCTAGCGATCCTCGAAGGACGAGGGCCGGTCGGATCTTGAGACCGACTCGTCCTCGATCCAAACTCTAAATACTATCAGCCTCAAGATGGCCCCGATGACTCTGGTGGACCCCTTCGGTCGGAAGGTCACGGGCCTGAGGATCGCGATCACATCCCGTTGCAACATGAGCTGCTTCTACTGCCACCACGAAGGCGAAGAGGCGAGACCCACAGGATCGCGCGAGATGTCTGGAGACGAGATCGTGAAGGTGATACTGGCCGGGGCCGACCTCGGCGTGAAGAAGGTCAAGTTCACCGGAGGCGAGCCTCTGATGCGGCCCGATCTCGAGTCGATCCTCGATAGGCTGCCCGAAGGCCTCGACATGTCCCTCACCACCAACGGGACGCTTCTCGCCGACAGGGCAAAATCTCTCGCAGAGGCGGGCCTGGGCAGGGTGAACGTGAGCCTCGACTCCCTCGACCCGGAGGTCTACTCCAGGATCACGGGCGGGACCGAAGAGGACCTCGGACGGGTTTTGGAAGGGATAGATGCCGCCATCGAGGCGGGGCTCGTCCCGGTCAAGGTGAACATGGTGGTCCTCAGGGAGAACGAGGGCGAGGTCTGGGATATGGTGGACTTCGCGAGAGATCAGGGCGTCATCCTCCAGCTTATCGAGCAATTGGACCTGGTGGGCCACGGCCTCGGGGGGGATCTGTTCAGGATCGAGAAAGAGCTTGAAAGGCGAGCGGAGAGGATCGTCACCAGAGATATGCACCGGAGGCGAAAGTACTTTCTTTCCGGGGCGGAGGTGGAGGTGGTCCGGCCGATCGACAACACAGAGTTTTGCGCCAACTGCACCAGGCTCAGGGTCACCTCCGACGGCAAGCTGAAGCCCTGCCTTCTTCGAAACGACAACCTGGTGGATCTGGGCTCTGCCGACCTGGAAAAGACAAAAAGGCTGATTAAGAAGGCCACTTCTTTCAGGAGGCCTTACTTTTGTGAAGGGCGCCGTTGCGACCAGTGAAAAGCAGCTCCTCGGTGAGGGGGCTATGCCGCGGTGATTTGGCTGAAACGTTCCTACTCGGAAACGCCCTTCATGTGCTCGTAGCCCCGGGGCTCTAATGTCTTTTTTCCCTTCTCTGACTCGATCCAGATATCCCTCTCCTCCAGAGCTGTCCCGATGACGGTGAAGTTGCAGGCCCTCGCGGCATCCTCGATCCGGTCGGGCCTCACAGTGAAGACCAGCTCGAAGTCGCCGCCGGCGTGAAGGGCGAGGTCGACGGCGTCGTCTCTGTACTTTGCCATCCTGGTCACCATGGGATCGACGGGGATTTTGTCCTCTTGGACCGAAAAGCCGACGCCGCTCGCCTCCGCAAGGTCGAATAGAGAGAGGGCGAGGCCGTCGCTGTTGTCCATCATGGAGGTGACGGATTTGGAGAGGGCGAGGGCTCGCCCCTCTTTCACCCTTGGGGCGGGCTCCAGAAGCCTTTTCGTCAGTGCCAAATGGTTCGGGTCCTCTTCGATCTTCTCCCTCTCTTTCCCTTCGGCCGCCAGGGCCACCCTGAGGCCCGAGCCCGCTGATCCCAGTGTCCCTGTGGTGCAGAGGAGGTCGCCGGGCCTGGCGCCTCGTCGGCGGAGGATCAGGTCCTTCTCGACCCAACCGAGGACGGTTCCCGTGAGGGTCAGCTCCTCGTGAGAGTCGAGGTCGCCGCCAAGGATCCGTGTTCCAAATAGCTGGGCGCAGTTCCTCATCCCGGTGAACAGCTCCTCGACGAAGGTGAGCTCCGTCTCCGGAGGGATTCCGGCGGCCACCAGGAGGCCGATGGGCACGGCGCCCATGGCCGCCACGTCGCTGAGGTTGACGGCGACCGTCATCCAGCCGATCTGCCAGGGTCTCGCGATCCCCGGAAAGTCGGCCTTCCGATGTAGCATGTCCGTCGTCCAGACGAGGTATCTTTCGCCATCCTCCGTCATGGCGCAGTCGTCCCTCTCCGATATGCCCAGGATCTTCGTGATCCTCCTCACCACCTCCCTCTCCCCCAGATCTATGCACCTTCGAGTCATCTCGCATCGCCTATTTGCTTTCTGATATCATAAGACTTGTTACTTCAGGATGTCATCTCCAGTACGGGGCGATCCAACTTCGATATTTTAACGCTGATCGAATAAAACATAGAATAAATCTTTATACTGGAAATGCTGTTACCCGCCGCAAGGAGGAAAATGGCAATGTATAAAAGCCTCATTATGGTATTTGCAGTATTCCTGCTTTCCGCAGGAATGGCACTGGCAGATGAAACTAGCGAAGAGGAGATCGTCGACGACGTCGTGACGGTCGAGTTCACTGGAGTTGCGATGGAGTTTTTCGCAGGTGAAATGCCCGGCGCCCCTACCATCTGGGCCGTCGAGGTAACTTCCGATGAGGAGGACGCCATCTGCAGCGACATCATAAACGTCACCGTCTATCAGGCGACCCCACCGCCATGGGGAACCTACGACGAGAACATCACCGTCAGTGATTCGGTTGAGGTCTTTGGCGCTTACGTTGAGGACGAGACCGGATGCACTGTGACCCTTCAGGGATCCGAGGAGTACTACTTCGAGCTCGCCGATGAAGAGACTGAGGACGACGAGGTCGTCGAGGATGACGTAGTCGTCGAGGATGACGTAGTCGTCGAAGACGAAGTAGTCGTCGAGGAAGTATAAGAAGAGGAATAGACCGAGTAAATCTCGGACTAGCAGCTTACTTGCCTTTTTGATACAGGATCGGGGCGATCGTGGTGCAACTTCGCGCCACGAGTCCCATCCCCTTTTATCCCAGTGCCTTCTTTTAACGGATGAAGTCCATGTCAAAAGAGACGATCCGAAACCTTGACCCTCGGGAATCGAGCCTTTTGATCCGGGAGGGAGTTGGCGATCCCGACTTCGTGATCCTGGACGTTCGGACCCCGCAAGAGTATGAGATGGGCAGGATCGAGGGTTCGGTGAACCTCGACTACCATTCTTCGACCTTCGAGGCAGAGCTTGAAAAGCTCGACAGGAGCAAGACCTACCTGGTTTACTGCCTGGTGGGGATCAGGTCGAGAAACGCGGCGAAGGTCATGGAGCGGCTCGGTTTCGAAGATGTCCGCAACATGCTCGGCGGGATCAGGCAGTGGGACCTGGAGGGCTTTCCGATCTTCGGCCGATAGCCCGATATATCCGGGCCGCCTCATCGCTTTTCATGCGCTTTGGAATTGTGGTCACCGATCCCGACGACTGGACCGCGAGGGCGATCAGAGAGGGCCTTGTGAGGTTGGGGGCAAAGTCTGCTTTTCTGAACTTCTCCAAGCTTGCGGCCAGGATCGGGCCGGACCTCCGCCTCAGGGGAAACGGCACTGACCTTGCGGGGCTCGACGGCCTTGTCGTGAGGGACCTTGGCAGGAGCGGCTCCGTCGACGTCGCCTTTCGGTTCGAGGCCCTATCCGCCCTCCAAGAGCTGGGCCTATCGATCGTCAACCCGCCCTCGGCGATTCAGAGGGCCGCCAACAAGTTTGCAACCTCCATCGCCCTCCACCAGGCGGGGATCCCTCATCCAAAGACTTTGGTGACCACGAGCCTATCGGCCGCCTCCGAGTTTGTTTATGAGCACGGCCGGGCGGTATCAAAACCTTTATTCGGCTACAAGGGGCGTGGCCTTGCCCTCCTGACCCCCGAGGACCCGCGCCCCCTCCGAGAGGTTCTCGCCAAAAGCGGCGTCGTCTACCTTCAGGAGTTTCTCGAATCTGCCGCCCCGAAGCCCAGGGACATCAGGGTCTTCGTGGTGGGGGGCCGGGTGGCCGGAGCCATCTACAGGGTTGCGCCTCCGGGAAGCTGGATAAGCAACCTCTCCCGGGGGGGTGCGCCCGAGAGGTGCCCCCTGACCGGCGAGATCGAGGATTTGGCCCTGAGGGCGAACGGGGCCGTGGGGACCGTCTACAGCGGCGTCGACCTTATCGAGACGGTCGAGGGGCTGAAGGTTCTGGAGGTGAACGGGACGCCCTCGGGCCGGGGAGTCTATTTGGCCTGGGGGATCGATGCGGGCGAGATGATAGCCGGGCACCTCGTCGATTGGCTGGACGAGTCGGGTTAGCTGAATCGCCAGTCAGGGGAACGGTTATTTACCATGCAACTTCAGGGGCAGATCATGTTCACCATACTCACAGGGTCTCAGTTCGGGGACGAGGGGAAGGGGAAGGTCGTCGATCTCCTGGCTGAGAATTACGATATAGTGGTTCGGTTCCAGGGCGGGGACAACGCTGGCCACACCGTCATCGTCGGGGACAAGACCTACAAGCTCCACCTCACCCCAAGCGGCGTCATCTTCGGGGCGAGGCTCCTCATCGGACCCGGCGTCGTCCTGAACCCGAAGGTCCTCATGAGCGAGATCGAGGCGCTGGAGGCCGAGGGGATCACCGTCAACCTCGGGATCGACGCCAAGACGAGCATCATCATGCCCTACCACATCGCCCTCGACGAGCTGCGGGAGCAGGGTAGGAAGGACAAGATAGGGACGACGAAGAGGGGGATCGGCTACGCCTACATCGACAAGTTCAGCCGGGACGAAGTCCAGATGAAGGATCTGACCGACCCCGCCCTCCTGGAGGCGAAGCTCGACGAGATCGCTCCCGCCAGGGAGAAGGCGATCGAGGACCTCGGCGGCGATCCCTCCGTCGTGCGAGACCCGGCCCTCATCGGCGAGTATCTTGAGATCGGCCGCCGTCTGGCGCCGAGGGTCGCCGACGTATCCTACGAGATAAACGTCGCACTGGACGAGGGAAAGAAGGTCCTGGCGGAGGGGGCGCAGGGAGCATTCCTGGACGTCATCCACGGGACCCAGAAGTTCGTCACCTCGTCTTTCACGACGGCCGGGAGCGCGTGTGCGAACTTGGGCGTCGGACCCGCGCGGGTCGATAACGTCGTCGGGATCGTCAAGGCCTACATGACCCGGGTCGGCGAGGGGCCGATGCCAACGGAGCTTTCAGACGAGGCTGGCGCTCACCTCTCCAAAGTCGGCAAGGAGTTTGGGACCACCACAGGCCGCCCCAGAAGATGCGGCTGGTTTGATGCGGTCCTGGCGAAGAAGTCGATGTACCTGAACGGCTACACCGAGATCGCCATAACGAAGCTCGACGTCCTCACCGGCCTTGACCCCATCAAGATCTGCACCGGCTACGAGCTGGACGGCGAGGTTCTCGACTACCCGCCGGAGAGCACCGTCGAGTTCGCCCGCTGCCAGCCCCTCTACGAAGAAATCAAGGGCTGGACCGAAGACATCACCGGGGCGAAGTCCTACGAGGCTCTGCCCCAGGCGGTCAAGAACTACGTCGAGAGGATCGAGGCTCTCCTGGGGGTCAAGATCACCATCGTTTCGCTTGGCCCCGGCCGGGAGCAGACGGTGAGGAGAGGGTGAGGGCGATAGTCCCTCCTCTCTTATTTTTGGTCGTACTTTTATTCTAATCTACTTATACTACCGGCGGCGCGGCGTCGGGGCGGCTGCCAGGCCGGAGCGGGGCGGTGAGATACGGGCCTCCTCTCGTATGGGGGGGCCGAAAGGTCCTCTCTATTTTTCCAACCGGAAGTCAGCGGGCGACTGTATCTCAGTCACCGTAACCAATTTGACCGAAGAAAATATAATAAGGCGTGCCGTGGTTGAGATTCAG
>CAZNGI010000062.1:0-13150 GCA_964572505.1 uncultured Methanotrichaceae archaeon
AAAATAAAGTGGTGGCCATATCCCTCAGCACGGTTGAAGGACGACCTCTGCTGAGCTCCCAACCATTTCACCCATGGAGTTGAACCCCGAGACTGCGACGCTGTTTGTCAGAGGACCCGGAAGGTCGGTCTCGTTCACTGTCCTGTTTGCTGTGAAGTTCAGGCTGTCTTTGGGCGAGAGGGTTGCGTTGACCGCGATCGGCCCTCCGCCGATCGAGTCGGTCAAATTGAGCTCGCCTATTGTGAAATCGCCGACGTTCTCGATGGTGTAGATGTAGGTCACAACCTCGCCCGCTGTGACGCAGGGCTGGATGGCTGTGACCGTCAGGTTGAGACCCCAAGGACCGATCAGGTTCACGGTGGCGGTGGCAGAAGCTGCCGCAACGTTACTCTGATAATCGGAGCCGGTGACCTGGACCGAATCGTTCAGTGGGCCCGGGAGGTCTTCATCAAGGACAATGAAGCTGGCGACGGCCGAGGCCACTTCGCCTGGGTTCAGATCGGTCTTGCTCAGGGCCACGGGTCCAACTCTCGGATCGACCAAAGTGAGACCCTGGACCGGAACGTTCCCTGTGTTGGCGACCTCGTAGTTTCGAGTTACCACGGCACCCACCTCGGCAAAGCTCACCACGGGGCTGATCGCCAGGGCGACGGAGGGCCTGCGCTCTGCGAGCCCGCCGAAGCGGATCTGGTTATCAATCTCGAAATTTCCAGTGAACCTCTGATGAGAGCTTACGTCCGTGTAGAAGGGCTGGTGCATGTTGGAGCTCGTCATGTAGGTGCCATTGAAGCTGAGCTTGGTGTCGGTTCCGACGAGCTGCGAGTTTTCCGAGCTGACGCTGGTGGTCTGTTCCTTCTCGATCTGGGTGGCGCTGAAGGCCTCTTCGACGGAGGTGATGGTTCCGCTAAAAAGCGACCCCCTCTCGACGCGCTTAAGACCAAACAGGGGGACGTCCCCGGAGTAGGAGAGCCTGATGGTTCTGGCCGAAACTTCGTTCGCGGTTTTTGAGACGCCTTTTGCCGCATGCCCCATCTCGAGGCTGCCGTCCCCGCTCATGGAGTTGTAGTACTCGAAGTCCTCCATCCTGTTCACGACAGATCTGCTGATGTCGACGGCTCCAGTCCCGCTCACCCATCCGCAGGCCGGGCCGGATGCAAGCAATAAGCACACTCCCAACAATAAGAAGATCAGACCCCTTCCCTTCATGCTGTATCTGTCCTTCTTCGATCCTTTAAGACGGTGACGGTGGAGCCTCGATCAAATGGGACGTCTATCCGTCTTAGAAAGGGGCTAAAAAGGATAAAAAGCGGAATATGAGAAGAACGTGGAAAAAATAGAGGTTGAAGTTTTTCGGGATACCCCTACAACATCCCGCCGTAGACGTAGACTGTGGAGGCGGGTTCGAACTTCAGGACGACTGGCGTGCGCCGCTCGTAGAACTTGGGCTTTCCGTAGAACCATTCGCCGTCCCAGACCTTGACCGTGTGCCACTGGTTGCCCACGACCTTGAGGTTGTAAACCCCGTCGAGGGCGTCGCCGCCCTGGCCCTCGGTGCCGACGTAGTTCTCGTCGACGTATACGTCGTAGCCCCTCATGTTCTGGGACTCGAGGGTGACGCTGACGTCACCGTAGGTCGGAGTCGGAGTGGGCTTCGGGGTCGACGGGAGGGTATCTGGCGGGGGAACCTCGGGCCCGGTGATCATATCCGGTGTCCATTCCGCGCCCACTTCGATGATGACGACGTTGCTGGGCTGGTTGTTGGCAACGAAGAACAGGGCGTACCTCCCTTGCTCTGCGGCGTAGAAGCTCATTCTGTTGTAGGTTCCGAGGCTGTACTGGGAGATTCTGGCGCTGCCCGAGGGCGATATCTCGTAGAAGTCGGCCATTCCCCCAGCAGGGGTCGTGGTGACCAGCTGCAGCCACGTTCCGATGGGACAGGCCGCGTACCTCGCCCAAGCAGTCTCACCCTCGATCCAGAGGGCGTTGGATCCGGCGTACATCCCCGAGGATGTGTACTCGGAATAGGGGACCGTCTGCCAGCCGAAGCTGAGTACTGAGGGCTCGTTTCCAGTTATCATGAAGCTGACCGGACCCCGCTCTGGAGGAAGAGCCTCCTCTTCAGTGAAGTAGTACTGCATGTACTGAGAGTACGTGAAGCCCGAGCTCGTCCTGAAGCTGTAGGTGGTGGAAGAGCCGGAGCCGCCGTAGAAGCTCCCGAGGCCGTAGTTCAGGTAGTCTCTGCCCCAGGATTCTCCAATGTCGACATCTTCGTCGGGGCTTCCGACGGCCTGAGCGAAGCTCAAGCAGACAAATATGGCAAGTAACTTTACTGCCCCACTCCTTGTTTTCATATTAAACACCCGGGGGCCCAGAAGACCTGTCCGATAGTAAAGATTTTGGTGGGGGAGCTCCATTTGGATCCGATGCCTTCACCACTCGCCCCCTCAACCATAGGAGGTCGAAAGGAGGATCTCCTCGCCTGGAACCGGGAGTACCAGCAGAAGGGGAGGATATGGCGGGGCGCGCCGCCGAGGATCCCCGACCTTCCGTTGGGTTCGAGGGTCCTGGAGCTGGGGTGCGGAAACGGCAAGACCCTCGCCACGATGCTGAAGCGCCCCTGGCGGGTCGCGGCCCTGGACCTCTCGCCCTTGGCGGTGAGGCTCGGAGGGGGGATGGCAGCCTCTTTGCGAGACGCGCCCTCGGAAGCCAACCTCTTGGTGGCGGATGTGGCGAGCCTCCCTTTCCAAGACGCCGTCTTCGATGCGGTCTTCGCCTTCCACGTCATCGGCCACCTCCGCGAAAATGAACGCCGCCGGGCGGCGCGGGAGGCGGCCCGGGTCCTGAAGGCCGAGGGGAGACTGTTCTTTCTGGAGTTCGAAGTTGAGGACATGAGGGCGGGAAAAGGCTTGGAGGTGGAGCCAAAGACCTTCAGGCGCGGCGGAGGCGTATTGACCCACTACTTCTCCGAGGAGGAGGCCCTGGATCTGTTTGAAATGCTCCGGCCCGTTTCGATCATGACCGACAAGAGGGCCACGAGGATCAGGGGGCGGGATCACGTGCGAGCAGAGGTCGAGGCGGAGTTCATTAAGGTCGAAAGTTAAAGGAGGAATCATGGCGCGTTCCTTCTCCGAGGTAAAGGCAAAAGTGGACCGGGGCGAGGCCATCGTCCTTTCGGCCCAGGAGGTGCGGGAGATCCTGGACGGGGGCGATGAGCTGACCCTCGAAGACGTTGACGTCGTGACATGCGCCACCAGGGCGGTCATGAGCGGGACCTACGCCGTCCTCTCCTTCCCGGTGGCAAAGGCAGGCTCCTTCCTCAGAGCGAAAAGCGCCTGGCTGAACGGCGTCCCCGCCGGGGTGGGGCCCTGCCCCAACGAGCGTCTGGGCGTTCTGGACCTGATCGTCTTTGGAACGGCCAGCAGCAGGGACGATCCCAAGTACGGCGGAGGCCACCTCTTCCGGGACCTCGTCGAGGTGAAGGACGTTCGGGTCGATGTGGAGACCGACGCTGGAAAAGCCTTCGAGGTCGATGTGGCCCTTCTGGATATGCCCCAGGCTAGGCTCTTTGGCACCCGCCACTGCTTCAAGAACTACTCTGCCTTCGTGAACCCGAGCGAGGAGAGGGTTGCCACCATCTTCCACGCCACCGTCTTCGACCCCTGCTGGAACGGGGCCTCTGTCTCTGGGTGCGGCCACCTAAACCCGATCCAAAACGACCCCTTCCTGGAGACGATCGGCGTCGGGACGAGGGTCCTGATAAACGGGGCTGAGGGTTTCGTTTTGGGCGCGGGGACCCGCAGCTCCCCCGAAAAGCCGAACCTATCGGGATTTGCCGATATGCACAAAATGGACCCGGAGTACATGGGGGGCTTTGCGACCTCCTGCGGGCCCGAGTGCATATCCTCATGGGCGGTTCCGATCCCGGTCCAGAGCGAGCGGGTCCTTGAAAGCATTGCCGCCCCCGACAGGTCGATCCCCCTTCCGGTGATGGACGTCGTCGAGAGGAGGGAGATTGCTAGGGCCAGCTACGGCGACGTCTGGGAGGACGCCGACCTCGAGGTTAGTTTCAGCCCCGAGGCCTGCAAGAGGTGCACCCAGTGCGTGCCCGAGTCGATCTGCCCGACGGGAGCCATAGGCTTTCGGGACTGGCGGCCCACCCTCGACCGGGAGAGGTGCTTCAACTGCGGCCTCTGCTCTGCCACCTGCGTCGGGGAGGTCTTCAGCGCCCACCTCGGCTCCCTCCGATTCGGGGGGCGAGAGGTTCCGATCGTGGTCAGGCAGTCAGACCGGCTCAGGGCCGAGAGGCTCGCCGGTGAGCTGAAAAGGAGGATCCTGGACGGGAGCTTCAAGATGACGGAGATGGTGGAGAGGATCTCGCCATGAACCTCTCGATGATCTCTTCAGGAGATAGCTCGATCACCGGAACCATCTCGTTTCCCCTCTCCACCTTGACGACGATGACGCCTCTGCCCCGGACGGCCAGGCGAAGCTCCTCGGGCTCGGAGACGGTCGCAACCCCGGACGCTCCTGCTCCCTCGGCGATCCTGGCGAGGTCCGCCCTTCTGGAGGTGCAGGTCGGCTGGCATCCTGTGGACCCGTAGCATCCGTTGTCGAGGATGACGAGTAGATAGTTTACGAGGTCTTGGTCGGCGATGGTGGCGAGGCTTCCCAGGTTCATCAGAACGGCACCGTCGCCGTCGATGGCGATCACCCTTCGGTCCGGGCGGGCGAGGGCGAGGCCCAGGCCGATGGAGGAGGCAAGACCCATCGATCCGAGCATGTAGAAGTTGGCAGGAGAGTCGTGGACGGCGCATAATTCTCTTGAGGGAAAGCCGATGTTTCCGACCAGAAGGGCGTTTTGGGACTGGGCCTCCTCGGCGATGATGGTGATCGATTCGATTCTCTTCATCATATCAGCCCGACCTCCAGTAAGTTATGTCGAGAAGCACCGCCGTCGGCGTTCCCCTGGCCTGGGCCAGATCCCAGGCCTGAGCCACGATCTTTTCGCCCTCCGCAAGGGTGGGCGAAAATTTGGGGATCTCCATGGCGTCGAGGAGCTTCGGCGTTAGCCTCCCCATGGGGACCTGGCCCACGATCGTCTCGCCCTCGCCGCCCCGGTGAGATATTATCATCAGGAGCGGAATTTTGTACAAACCGTTCAATGAGGCGAGGGCGTTGATGCTGTTGCCCAAACCGGAGTTTTGCATCAACAACGCCGGCCTCTTTCCACCGAGGTACGCCCCGGCGCATACCCCGACCCCCTCCTCCTCCCTGGTCACAGGGACGTGCGTGATCTCGGGGTCCGAGTCCACCAGGGACAGCAGCTCCTGGAGGTTGACGCAGGGCACGCTGGCGACGAAGTCTACGCCCGCGCGCTTCATGCCTTTGTATACGGCCTGGCTGGGATCGATCTCCTTCATTCAAATTCTGATATTGATATTATCGCATTTAAATGTTGATCTATTTTGGATCTGTCTTTCACCAGTTCTGAGAAAGTTGAATCCACCAAGAAGATTTCGATGGTTGACGACTTTCGTATAAAGAGGATAAAAAGCGTCGATCTGGCCATTCAGTTCAGAAAACTTCCCTGGCAAAAAAGACCTATTGGCAGAGAAAATCTTGGGCGATCGAAAAAATGTATCGGAGGTTTGAAGAGCCGCATAAGCGGTCTTCAAAACGAGAGCCCAAATTTCTTATCAAACTGTTCCCTAATGGCCGCCAAGTCGGCATCCACTTGTTCTTTGTTGAACTCAGACCCGGTCTGCTCTGTCTGCCCAGCCTGACCGGTCTCGTTCACGGCTGGAGCGGAAGCCACCTCTGGCTCCTCAGCACCGGCGCAGTAGCCGGGCCAGAGAGGCGAGCTGCTCTCATTGACGGTTATCTGCAACGATCCAAGGAGGTACTCCACGACGTCCTCGGTCACGTTCTCGTCGATGAAGGTAAGCGAAAAGGTTTGACTCGAAGGCTGGTAGGCGACCAAGATCTGGTTGTTCAGCTGGCCCCACAGGGCAGGTATGTCGCTAATATTCAAGGGTGATGGGCTATAGACCGTCTGATTCAGGCCGGGAGCAAAGCCATCGACCAACGACTTCAAGCCCACAGCGTCCAGCCACGTCTCGGGAGCCTCGCAGGGGTAGATAAGGTACAGAGCGATTTTGCTCTCGTTGAGACGCAAAGAAGCCGTCACATACCTCCCTTCGGTGTAATTTCCCTCGGATATGGATCCAGTCTCAACCGCGACTTCTGAGGGGAGAGTGAAGTTGAGTTCGGCGTAGTCTTTCAAAGGTGCTTTAAACGGGGTGATGCTTCCGGCTTGTGCTGCCGCCGGCATGCAAGTCAAAAGACATAACAGGAGGCATCCAAAGAGCATCTTCAGCCCTCTTGGGGCCGATCTGCAAGGCATAATCGCGATTTTCATCCAATTCACCTCATAACTATGTTTAACTGTGTTGACCTACATTGAACTGCGTTCAGATTACTTCGTTCAGCTGTCCGGACTAGCATCTGCTCCTCGATCTCTCTCAGAATCTTCATCAGAGTTGTGTTCTTCAGCTTTTCTTCGGCGAGATCGTGCATCAGCAGGCGCGTACCCATTCTTTTGAGAGGGCGGCGATAGTCCGAATGCTGACTACAACCAGCGCCATGCATTTCTGTATCCATTTTTTATCTCGTAACATCACCGTATTATAGCTAACGGCTATGTGGGCGCGGTTTACGGCCGTGAGCCTCAAATTTGATAATTATTTGATACCTAATTCGGCATGCAGAAGAAATCGGCTGTAACAAGGCCGGCGATCTCCTGCCAGGCGATCTCAGGATAATCTCTCTTGAAATCTTCGGGCAGGTTCTTGACCGCTTCGCCGATAATCTCGATTCTGCGGACGATGGCGTCCTGAAGCTGGGGCGATTCTATGAACTCCTCCAGGGTTTTGGCCTCCCGAGTAACCCTCGATCAGATCTATCGACTCAAGGATGTGGGCGAGAAATACCTTGGGATCTTTCCTCATAGTATCGGGACCTGCTCGTTAAGGATTCTCTCTTTCAGGAGGGGATGGAGGGAGGCGTAAGTTAGGACGTCAACCTCCCGGTCGATCGCCTCCTCAAGCTCGATCTTCAGCCCCGATAGGTCCATCAGGCTCTTTCGCCCCGCAAACTCCACGAGGATATCCACGTCGCTTTTCTCGGTCATCTCGCCCCTCACGATCGACCCGAAGAAGGCGGCCCTTTTCACTTCGTTTCTTCGCAGGACGGCAAGGACCTTTTCGCGCAGCTCTTCGATCTGGTCGGTCATATCTTCTGCCTCAAATCCGTCTTTCGGTTATTTTTGAAAAGATGGTGTTGATACGATATCACTTTTTCCGCCACGTTTCCTCTTGGGGATGGCGTCGTTTTTGGTGAAGGGCTTTTTGCGGCCGGGGCCGAGGGGCGCGGGCGCTCGGGCGGCGCCGGATGGAGGGCGGCTGCCGGAGGCGGTGGGGGGTGAAGGTTGCAAGATGCTGAGGGGGATCGATTCGAAGAGCTTTTGCGGCTCTCGCAGAATCTGTGATCGTATGCAGATTCTTTTATAAGGATCGCACCACCATCATCTGATGTCAGTGCTAATATGCCGTAAGTATCCTCAACAGAACTGTGGGTATTGGGGGGGCGCTTGAATGGTGACGGTCAGATCGAAGAACGACGTGAAAATCCGGCTGCCAGATGAAAGATGGCTGCACATAATCGAATCTCACACCGAGATAGGCGGGTCTCTATTCCGACGTCCTAGAGACCGTAGAGGACCCTGATGCAATCTATGAAGCCGAGTCCGGTGAGCTTCTGGCGACGAGAGAAGTGCAAACCGATAAATATCTGGTCGTGGTTTATAAAGAGGTGGGCCGAGAGGATGGCTTTATAATCACGGCGTTTCTCACGAGAAGGTTGAAGCAACTTGAAAGGAGGTCGAAGATATGGGCGCGGCAGAAGTAGAGAAGGTCTCGGCGCTGGTCCCCCACCTGCTCACCATCCCCCATAAGAAAATCTGGGTGGACCTACGACGAAGAGGCGGACGTGCTTTACGTGAACTTCAAGAAGCCGAGCCGTGCCGACGACTCGGAGTTGACCGACGACGAGGTCATAATCAGGCGCGAGAAGGGCGAGGTCGTGGGGATGACCTTCCTCAACGCAGCCAAAAGGTTCGGGACGAAGAGCCAGGCCTGATCCCAGAGTCGATTATGGCGGCGCTCGCCGCCTAAAGCTTGATTCTCCTTCCCCAAGAGGTCCATCAGGCTCTTTCGACCCGCAAACTCCACCAGGATGTCCACGTCGCTCTCTGGAGTCATCTCGCCCCTGGCGATCGACCCGAAGAAGGCGGCCCTCAAGACGTCGTTTCTCAGGATGATGGCTAGGACCTTTTCACGCAGCAAGAGAGGTATAGGCACCCCCTTCTGAAAGAGACTTCCTTATAAAAAGAGATAAGCTTTAGATGATTATTTATATCATTACTTCTGATAAGAAGTTGCAAACTGGCATATGAAAATTGGAATCGAAATCAGTTTTAGTAGAGGTTCGACAGACTACGAAAAGTTCAATATCACCCCGAGAGTGTTCAGGGTAATGGATTGTGGTGAAAATGGAAGCTAAATTGTTCTGTTGGGTTGTCATCGCATTGATGATGGCAACGATGGGGGCGGCCAGTGAAGAGGGCATCCCCCTGACCCTTGGCGCGAGAGAGGATATAGTTGATGAAATTCTGACCAATGCTGCCTTGGCGGGATATTACCCACAGGAAGTGACGATATACGATCGCCCTTGGACCCCCAAGCCTGGGGTCGAGCTTGTCATCGAATATCTAGATGATGATATAGTAGCTTCTGGCAGGCAGCAGGAGGTCGCAGATGATCTCTATAGGATGGCATGGAATGCATGCGAGGCCCAACCAGGAACGGTCGACCAGATTTGGGTGGGAGTCACTTGCACCGCCAACCCGGACTGTCATTCTGGTCACGGATGCGCTTTAGGACTGAGAATTGGACACCCACCCTGATCAAAGATCGACTCAATCGCTGATGGACCAGCCGACATGCCACACCCCCTCGGTGGCATTACTGAGGTGTGGTGCTTCCGGAATGGGGGGTGTGGCGGCTCGCCCAGGCTGCAGCCGATGGCGGGAGGGAAACCCTACGTGGGCGAGGAGCGCTCAGGCGGCGCCGGGAAGGAGGCCCCTGCCGGAGGTGTCGGGGTGGAATGGGGGTGGGGCCGGATCTACCCGACCGTTGGCCCCTCTTTCTCTTCGAGATCTTCGCTGATGCTCTGGAACTGCTCCAGCGCCGACTGGAGGTTCTCGACGATCTCCTGGGCTAGGACCTCGGGCTCGGGGAGGTTCTCGGAGTCTTCGAGGCTCTCGTCTTTCAGCCAGAAGATGTCCAGGTTCGCCTTGTCCCGCTGCATCAGCTCATCGTAAGAGAAGGACCTGAACCTCTCCGTCTCCGTTCTCTCATGCCGGTTTTCGGGGTTGTAGCATTCGATGAACTCCTGGAGGTCTTCAACGCCGAGGGGATTTGTCTTGAGGGTGAAGTGCTTGTTTGTCCGGAGGTCGTAGATCCAGAGCCGGTCGGTCCTCGGTTTATTGCTGGCCTCTTTCCGGTCGAAGAAGAGTACGTTGGCCTTAACGCCCTGAGAATAAAATATCCCCGTTGGGAGCCTTAGAAGGGTGTGGACGTCGCAATCCTTGAGCAGGTTTCGCCTCACCACCTCTCCAGCCCCGCCCTCGAAGAGTACATTGTCCGGAACTACGACAGCCGCTTTGCCTTCGGGCTTCAAGAGACTATTTACATGCTGGAGAAAGTTGAGCTGCTTGTTTGATGTGGTGGCCCAAAAATCACTTCGTTTGTAGGATTGCGATTTCCGCTCCTGTTTGCCCACCCCATTGGAGATGGTGATCGAACTCTTCTTTCCAAAGGGGGGATTGGTAAGCACCATACCAACGTCTTCTTTGGGTTTGAATTTCAGACTGTCTTCCACCGTTATGGGACTATCTTCGCCAACGATGCCACGAAGGTATAGGTTCATCACGCAGAGCCGTGCCGCCCCTGGAACGATCTCGCTGCCGCGGAAAGTTTCTCTCTTGAGAAAAAGCTCTTGCTCTTCGCTCAGTGGAAGTTTAGAGAGATAATCGTAGGCACCAAGGAAAAAGCCGCCTGTGCCACAGGCAGGATCGCAGATGGTCATGCAGGGTTGAGGCCGCATTACTTCCACCATCGCCCCGATTAGTGGCCTGGGTGTGAAGTATTGACCTGCGCCTGACTTGACATCTTCAGCGTTTTTTTGCAGCAAGCCCTCATAAATTTTCCCCTTGACGTCGTCTGTCATGTCCAACCAGGTCTCGCCATCGATGAGTGTTATCACATGTCTCAATTTGACGGGATCATGAATTTTATTTTGGGATTCCAGGAATATAGTTCCAAGCAACCCCCCTTCTGTTGCCAAATTTGTTAAAATTTTACGGTAATGATTTTCCAGATTGGAGTCGTCTTGGTGCAAAAGGCTCTCCCAGTCTAGACCTTGAGGTATTTTAGATTCCTGTTTGATTGGTGGCTTAGTTTGCTCGTCGGCCATCTTCAGGAACAAGAGATAGGTAAGCTGCTCCACATAGTCACTGTAACTCACCCCATCATCACGCAGGACGTTGCAATAATTCCAGAGGCGCTGGATGATTATCCCAGAGATATCATTCACATTACCAATCTCCTTTTATGATAAACATGTAGTTATAACAGAATCTAACCATTCGCTCTCATTACTCCTCAACCCATTCAAGTAAGATCTAGTGGCTGCAGAATATTCTGCACTTTCATCAAGCATATCACGTAATTTTTCTACTACTCGGTCAAGTTCGTATTGTCCATCTCCGTCACCATTAGCCCAGCGATTGAAATATCTGTTACCATCTTTAACGAGCTTTGCAACATCATTGTACAAAATTTTTCGTTTCTCGCTTGTCTCGTGATAATTTAAATGATATATACTAATCGAAACCTTAGCACGTTGATACAAAGTTAGAAAATCTTTCTTCGAATATTTTGGAACGGCCTCGCCATTTTGGTCAAACCATAGTAATCCAGGATCACTTGCCTTGGTAGGGTCTAACAAACAGGGACGCTCAACCTCAATATCATCTTTAGGGGTCCTGGCCCGTTGTTCCTCGTTTATCAGTGGAAAATGATCATGCTTGCCACCAGAATATCCAGTAATTCTGTCCCTTCTGTGGCTATTACAATAAGTACAACTAAAGCGGAAATTTTCCCATTTAAAAGCAAGCCACCAGTAACCCTCATGATCTTGACACTCGAAAACACTTCCCTTGGGCCTAAAGTGATCTACTGACCAATCCGAACGACACAATTTTGATTCACAGTACCAGCATTTATTATGAGAACATTTCTTCAAATCATCTTTTAAATCCGCCCAAATACGTGACTTCAGGTTTATCTCCTTGATTCGTTCCTTTGGAGGCAAATCCTCAATATCCTCCAAAGCTTTCTGCGCTTTTTCCATCCACCCATCGCACAATTTAATTCGGCTGAGATCTATAAATCTCATTCTGCTTGATCTCCCTTAGCTTTTAGTTTTCTCAATACCTCAATAGCAAGTTTTTTTCGTGTTTCTCTTTGTTCTTTCGTTAGCACAGGCTCCTGAAGGCCCGCATCTTCCTCCAATTCTGACATAGCACGAACGAATGGCGCATATAGTGGATCTCTCACTACATTCGTAAAATCAAATTCATCAAGCTGCTGATTCAATTCTTTCAATCTGCTTAGATCTCCTTGAGTTGGATTAATTTTAATTGCCAATTCACGTTTCTCGTCAAGTAAATTTAGTATTTCTGGGGAAATAATTGACCTAAAGCCGTATATGTCGCTAGTAAGAATTGCAGCATATCCCATCTTTATCGGATCGTATTCCGGTTGATCTACATAAATAAGATTATCCTTTTCATCTCTTCGAAATATCCTTACTTGAGACTTTTCAAGATTTGCAACAACTAGGGGGTCATGCGTTACCATTATAATATGACTTGTTTGTTGATCACCAAGCATATATTTTAGAAAATCAATATACTGCATACTCCAAGTTGGGTTCAAATGAGTATCGGGTTCATCTAAAAGAAATAGAGATTCATCCTCTTTTGTAAAGCGTAAGAGCCCGAGGACCATCAACATCTGTTGTTCGCCTTCACTTAACTCACGAAATGTTAATGACCCATCTGTATTTCTGACATAAATTCGTATTCTAACTTCACTAATCAATTCAGAAATATATGTGCTTTCTAGTGCCTTGAAAAAATCTTGTGGGCTCGGGTGCTCCTCAATTAGATACCCATCAGCTAACTTCCTCAAAGTTTCTACATCTTTAATATAAAGATACAGATGTTCTAATCTCTTAGTTCTCCTGAAGTCTAAATTGATCGTCTGCTTAATTCTCAAAGGCGCAAGCGATAGATCATATAATTTACTCAAGAATGTTTGTACTGTACCTTCAGCATACCAAAACCGTGGGTCAGCACCTTTGCCACTCCAAGTAGGCTCCTTCATAACAAAGAGAACAGAGTCCAAGCCTTCTATCCTTAGATGTTCACTTAAAAAGTCCAATATTTTTTGATCTTCACTGTAGAAGAAAGCTAGAAGTGCAAATTGGCTGTGTACATGGCGAGCATATAGAAAAGGTCTCAACGGCTTTTTTCTGCCACCAATCAAATCCTTATAATACCGATTCTGATGTGTTTCAAAATACATCTCCATACGGTTACTTGACCCAGAATAATAACCGAATACGTAATTAGGCAAATAAACCTGCCTTCCTAGTTGTAAGAATCTCTTATAAGATACTTTGCTTTTATTCACTGTAATTATATAACGATTTGTCTTTCGATCTGGATCTGCATCCACTCTTATTTTATTTCCACGGCACAAATAATCTATTTTATATTTAAACGCGGGAGGATTTCCGAGATCGAGATTACGAAAAATTATAGTCAACGCCTCTAACAAATTCGATTTACCAGTACCGTTTTGACCCACAACTACCGTAGTAAATGATATCTCATCAAATTCGATGGAAAAATCCACCAAATTCTTAAATTCATTGATTTTAAGGTTGAGTATCCTCATTTCCA
>CAZNGI010000063.1:0-13011 GCA_964572505.1 uncultured Methanotrichaceae archaeon
CGCATGGGTATGAAATTCTCTATCAATACATTCCTCGTTGTACACCTCATTTTTCAGATAATCCATAATCCCCATCTCGTCATCGGTGTGTAACGGGTATATGATTCGCTTTATATCGAATACTATGGCCGTATTATTCAATGGCACAAGTTCCCTCCCCTCAATAGGCGGAATGTTGTCGCCAACTGGGAACCCTATAACAGACTTGACGGTAGCGAAGTTGTCAACCAGCCTATTGTAACCCGTGGGCAAATTTGGTAGTGGGTCATATAATATGGGTTTAAGTATCGCTTTTCCCTGGTTGTCTCTTCCAACTGACTGCCACATCACGATTACAGCATGATCTTGATTTGGGATTGGATGATTCTGCGAAGTATGTCCACTTACCACGCCGATGGGTAAACCTGGAAATCTGTAACGCGCATGTGCTACACCCCAGAAAGCTCTATCTTCACAATCGTAGTATTCTGGTATATGAGTATCAAAATCAAGGTTGCCTAGATATTGTATCACTGTATTTACATCGTATGTCTCCATGAAATCTTCTCTCGTATCGATTCCCAGGACGCCTGAAGGCACATATACGGTGGTACCGGGCATTTCACCGTTGATATCCCTCCCGACCTCTAAAGGCGATGTTCTCGGTGGCATCTCTTGGATTTCATCTGGAATTTCGGGCATGAAAACTAGTTTTAGTCTTCCATCATATTTTAGACTTTCTCTCCAGACATTAAATTATATAGTATTATACCAAGTTCGTTTTGTACGTTCTACCTGGGCGCCGTAAAAAATTAAACTTTTGCTTATAAACCGCATACTCGGAGTTTTTCGGCCCGTATAGGCCTTTTAAGCACTTGGGCCGTACTTTCTTCTATCTGAGCCGGTTGGGTTGGAGTTACTCAATTTCTTTAAGATATTCTGGTCGATTAAGAGAAACTTTTGATTATTATAGGCATTGAAATAGCATCTAACATCTCCTATTCTCTTGCCAAACTCCCCTTCAAAAGGCAAATAAACTTGCACATCCCTGTCGCAAAGAACCTGACGAAATCCGTCTTGGTCCTTGGAACCACCTCCCCCTCAGGAAAGAGCACCATCGTCGCCGCCCTCTACAGGATCCTCAAAAACTGGGAGCTGAAGGTTGCCCCCTTCAAGTCCCAGAAGACGAGCCTCAACTCCTGGGTCACCTCCGAGGGGGAGACTCGAATCGCCCAGGCGGTCCAGGCCCGGGCCAGCGTAAGCTGCGGAAGAGGCGGTCCGGTGGTCATCTGTCGAAGCCAAGTCTTGAGCTTGAGAGGCGAATTCTAGGTCTCGTAGGACTTGCGCCCGGAGATGATCGAGAAGAAGCCCGCCCCCTCCGCGGAGCCTCCACCTGGATGGGGGCGGGGTTCTCGCCGAGGGGGGAGAAGGCCCCGATCCCGATCCGCGCCACGGGCCAGGGCGCCGACGTCAGCGTCGGGATCTCCGGCGGGATCGGCGTTCGAGGAGATCAAATCGGCGAATGCGCAAGATGAAAGATCGCGAGGAAGTTGGCAGGAGAGCTGCGAACTGAAGGTTGCGACCGTCCCTGCAAGCCAAATTGTGCTGGATCACCCCGCAGCAGAGCTGTGAGGTATTCGATAAAATTAAAGTTTGGGATATTATTCGCACTTTTTCTCAATGTGCGAATGAGCCTCTCTTAAATTATGTTCTCCGGATCCTACACAGCATCAATGCCGATAGACCCAGACAATAAAAATATATAGTTTGGGGGGACTTGATTAAAAATTACCTGGAAGAACTTGAGGTGTGTTAGCCAGGAATGATGTGATAAGGCTAGCCAATTGTGCTTTGGAACTCCAGAAGTTGAGAGTGAGACGGAAACTGAAGCTGTATGGTGTTGTTATGAGGTTGAAAATCTTCATATTGATCTCGATGATGATGATTTGTGGGGCTGCGGTCGCCCTCCAATTCAACGAAAAAATTGTAGTTGAGGGTGGCGGAGATCTCTTCGCCAGGACGAACACCGATGCTGCAAAGGACCAGGTTAACGGTACTGGGCATCAGAACTATACTAGGAACTTGGACTTACAGAAAAGCATAACTAGCCTGAAGTCAGAGTATCATCTGAAAGGCAACTTGTCAGAGGGGACTAATCACTACTATGCAGAGATGAACAGCCCCTACGGATTGAAACATTTCATCTCGGTCTATGCCAGTTCGAATATAGATTCTATCAGCACCATAAGCCAATCCGATGACAAAGTTTCCACAGATTACAATATTCAGTCGAACATGGCGACACTGTCAGAGAGCATAACGGATTCTGGCGACGGGAAAACGAGAAACGATATTGCGGAGACTCAGATCTCTGGCAACTTTACCATAGAATCTAAGGTCGTGGACGACGGCACAAATAGGGAGAGACCAAGCGGCTCTAGTCCGGAGGACATGCTGGAGATGCTAGAATCAGCCGATATATCTGGAGACACCGGACACATTGATGTAACTGTCTCGGAGACCGAGGTCTTTTTGGTCGGAACTCCTGTCTCGGTAGTAAGGAGCGTCCCTTCGCAGAATGTGACCCTTCCGGACGGAACTACCGGAAATGTGATAAAGGGGAATAATACCATCAAACAGATTTTCGAGGACGGCACCGAGGGCATTCCGGGAAAGTTTGGAGAGGTAATTTACGAGGACACCGGGAATGTATTCATAGTTGGTACAGTTGATGGTGGTGAAGAAAATAGCTCAGAAAGTGGAAGCGGATAAGGTCAATGAAAGCGCACCGTCATCTTAGCGCAAAGAATTCCTGAACCAACTGCTGATGAAGGTGCTGCTAAGGGGGAAAGCGTCCTAGGCCGCCAAAAGTTCGATATTAAATGGTGTGTGCGTCTAGATGAGCGCATATAACCCCTTATATTTTAAACTTTATGCCTTTCAAACTGACCCTGGCGCAATCTGGTGATCTCATGGGGAAATATGTATTCTAAAAACCAGGACCCTTAATATACATGGCCTTATTTAGATATAACTCGACTTAGAGATATCATATTTGACCTGCATTATTTTAAAGTAGCAGAGTTTAGAACGTGTGCTATCTTTTTCACACAAAACTTATATATGTTTAGTAACAGAGTCTTCCGAAAGTTAGGAGGGGTGATAGTATGGGCGAAGAAACAATTTCCTGGCACTGTAAAAACATGGACTGTCAAGCAGAAAATTTGGTCGACCGTACGCTAATTGAGAAAGCGATCGGAGAGGGCAAGAAAGTAACTCTGATCTGCGGTAATTGCGGGTTTGTAAATAATCCTAAGAATATCGTGGAGGAAAAACATAACACGTGGCTTGAATGTATACCATTCACAGGTTCTGAGAGAAAGCTTCCAACAGGGCGAACGCCAGATGGGTGGAAGGATTACATGGGACGACCATTCAGTCGTATAGATTTCATAAAGAAGTACCAGGTTGATCCAGAGATAAATTGGGAGTGGCGGAAGAAAAGAAGTCCGAAACCCAAGTAGTCGCGCAAACCGCCAACGAAAAAAACGGATGTCCGTTTTATCGGACTTACTTCGCATTATTTTTTTCCAATCTATTTAAACGGATCGAATAAAATCATATACTAAGCCCTCTTCTCACCCACAAAACCCCTCCTTCCAAAAGACAAATAAACTTGCCCATCCCTGCCGCAAAGGACATGACCAGATTCATCGTGGTCCTTGGAACCACCTCCCACTCCGGAAAGAGCACCATCGTCGCTGCCCTTTGCAGAATCCTCAAAAATCGGGGGCTTAAGGTCGCCCCCTTCAAGTCCCAGAACATGAGCCTCAACTCCTGGGTCACCTCCGAGGGAAAGGAGATGGGGATCGCCCAGGCGGTCCAGGCCTGGGCCGCGGGGATCGAGCCGACAGAACTGATGAACCCGATCCTCCTCAAGCCCAAGGGCGATCGGACCAGCCAGGTGATCGTCTTCGGCGTGCCCCTCGCCGACAAGTCCGCCGAGGAGTACTACCAGGGGATCGATGGATTGAAGACGGTGGTGGACCGGGCCCTCGAGGAGCTCTCGCGCGAGTACGACTACATCGTCGTCGAGGGCGCCGGTGGTGCCGCCGAGATCAACCTCTACGACCGGGACATCGCCAACATCTACGTCGCTATGAAGCTTGCAGCCCCCATAATCCTGGTGGGGGACATCGAGAGGGGCGGGGTCTTTGCGAGCCTCTACGGGACGATCGCTCTCCTTCCGCCCGAGATCAGGCCCCTCGTAAAGGGCCTTGTGATCAACAAGTTCCGGGGCGATCCGGCAATTTTGGAGCCGGGGCTCGAGATGCTGGAGAAGCTGACCGACGTTCCCGTCTTGGGCGTCATGCCCTACCTCGACTTGGACCTACCTAGCGAGGACTCCGTCTCCCTGGGGGACAAGAGGGGCGGCGGCGAGGGTGGCGAAAAGGTCGAGATCGCCGTAATCAGGCTTCAGAGAATATCGAACTTCACGGACTTCGAGCCCCTGGAGCGAGAGGCAAGGGTCCGGTACGTCAGCCCCGGCCAGCCCCTGGGTAGACCAGATGCCGTCATCATCCCCGGAACCAAAAACACCGTCTCAGACCTCGAGGAGATGAGAAAGAGGGGGACCGACCGGGATATCATGGCCCTTCGGGACGAGGGCGTCCCGGTCCTGGGGATCTGCGGCGGCTACCAGATCCTGGGAAGGAACATCGTCGATCTGGGGATCGAGAACACAACAGATTCGATACCGGGCCTCGGCCTCCTGGACCTGGAGACCCGGTTCGACCGGTACGAGAAGAGGACCGTCCAGGTGGAAAAGACGGTGACCGGAGACGGCCCGATCCTGGGGCCGATAAAGGGGGAGAAGGTCCGGGGTTACGAGATCCACATGGGCATGACAACCTCCAGGGACCCCTCAGCCTTCGGAGACGACGGCGCCGTGGGCGGCGAGGGGCTCGTCATAGGAACCTACCTTCACGGGATCTTCCAGAACCAGAACCTTAGAGACGCCTTTTTGGATTACCTCTACGCCAGGAAGAACCTGGTCCGAAGATCGGCCCTGGCGGGCGAAGGGTACGACGAGCTGGCCAGCGCCACAGAGAAGTATCTCGACATGGAAAAGATATGGGATATGATCGATCTCGAGCCTGATAGGTCGTAGCGTCGAGTGAAATATAAAGTAAAACAAAGTGAAAAAAGTGAAAATGTAGGCCCTGCCAGGAGGTGGTCACTTTTCGGATCTCATCTCCTCCATTCTGGCCTTTATGCTCTTCAGCTGGGCTTCAAGGCTCTCTGCCATCACCTCCAGATCTGCCATCTCCACTTCGGGAGAGGGGGCCGCTGGCTGATAGGGTCCAAAGGCTGCGACCGGCGACATGGGCCAGAAGCGAAGACCTCTGCCTCCACCACGTCCTCGCCCGCCGCCTCTGCCAGCGCCAAAGGGCCTGCCAAAGCCCGCGTTGAAGTATCCTGGGGCATCAAACCCCGAACAGTATCCCATGCCCCTGCCGGTTCGAGGTCCAAATCCCGCCGGACCCGTTCTGTCTCCACCTGGCATATCTCTTATTCACCTCATTCAGCCGTTTGAGGACGGTCGCGGTGCTCTTCGATGCGCACGTCCCAATAAGTCTCTTATGAGATCTAATATTTAAACATTTCTGCAAGATCCTGACAAACTTCAAATATAAAGTCCCAGATACGACCAATTTATGAGTCCGGGCAGAGGCAGACGTCGCGGCCAGCGATGGATCACGGAGATCCCCGAAACGAGGCGGTTTGAGCCGGAGGGGGCAAAGAAGGGTGAGGGCGTCAAAATCACCCTGGAGGAGCTGGAGGCGATACGCCTCGTCGACCTTCTGGAGCTGCAGCAGCAGGAGGCCGCCCTCTACATGGGTGTCTCTCGCAAGGCCTTCTGGAACGACCTTCGAAGCGGGAGAAAGAAGATCGCGTCGGCCCTGGTCTACGGCCTGGGAATAACGATCGAGGGCGGGAGCTATCTTCTCAGAGAGAACGCCCCAAACCTCAGCTCGTCCCCGGGACGGAGCCTGGAGGCGAAACCCGAAGGGACGACTCCGATAGACGACCAGGTTCGTCTCCTGGAGCGGGAGATGCTCGTGATCGAGGATAGGCTTCGCAAGATCAGATCCAGGATGGAAGCCCTGAGAAAAAAACCGACTGAAGACGAGACCGAAGGCCGATGAAAGGGCCAGCGGGCTCATCAAACGAAGGATTTTTGCGGCCGCTGAAAATTTTATATAATTATGACACCAATGAAGCTGAAGTCTCAAAATAAAAGCAAACAAGATTCGATTCTTATTACCTGATTTGTTTTGTCCTCGTTGTATCGGGTCTATCGGTTCAAAAACCAGCTCAGATAATCCGGGTAGGATGAGGTGTTCAGACGGCCTTCTGAGCTCAGGTTCATGAAACTCTCGAAGGCGGGAGAGTAGAGGCTGTAGTTCGTTCTAACAGCGTCGGGGCTCTGGTTCAAAAACCGGCTCAGATAATCTGGGTAGGATGAGAGGTTCAGACGCTTTTCGGCGCTCAGGTTCATGAAGCTCTCGAAGGCGGGAGAGTAGAGGCTGTAGTTCGTCGCCGTCGGCTCTGGGCTTCCCTCCAGAAAGTCGACGAGGTAGTCCGGATATGACGATAGGTTTCGCTCTCCAGGAGCGCTGGCCATGAACTCCTCGAAGGCCGATCCGTACTCGGAGTAGTTGGCTGTGGTCATGGTCCCAGAAGGTCCGATGACGTCCAGGTAGCCCTCGTCCTCCGCCCCGGCGAAGGCCGTGGCGAGCAGGATCACAAAACAGACCAGAAGAAACGACGATGATCTCATTGTCTCGGATGTACTTTGGATGAACAATCTATAAAGATTTAACCATGACAAGATGGGACCCAGCAGATTCCGGTGGGAGAATAGGAATACCCATCTCCAAAATGAAGCAGCTGGATTCGAAAAGGTAGATAAGGGTGTACAGGAATTCAGTCCTCTCAACTGGGGAGAGAGACAAAAGATGATCGATTACCTGAGAATGCTTCGCATCAAAGACTGGATCAAGTTCTATCCGTTATTTCCGCTGGCTGGGGCCTATCTGGCCGGAGGGGGCAGGGATCAGACGCTGCTTGTCTTGATCGCATATATCTGCCTCATAAGCTACGCCTTCGTCGTCAACAACTATTTCGATGCCGAGATCGACAGGCAACACCGCCGCAAGGTTGAGTCCGGAACAAACCCCCTGGCCGCGGGAAAAGTCGACGAGAGAGGTGTCATGCTGCTCATGTTCGCCCTGGTCTCGATCCCCCTGATCCTCTCCATCCGCCTGGACCTGATGGGCGCACTATTCGTCGTGGTCAACCTGCTGATCTTTACCGCCTATTCCGCAAGCCGCATTCGGCTCAAGGAACGTTACCTGGTGGATGCGGTCAGCCACGGCCTGATGTTCGGGGCGCTGCCCTTCCTTTCGGGTTTTCTGCTCTGTGGAGGAGACCCCTCCAGAGGGATAATCTTGATATCTTTGCTCTTCTTTATAGTCGGCTGCGAAGCTTTGATAGCCCATCAGATAGTGGATTACGCGGAGGATCTGGGGTCGACGACCACCACTGTGACGAGGATCGGATTGAAGAACGGCCTCTTGATGCTTGGCGGCCTTGCGGCCCTCTCCCTCGTATTCGTCTTCGCAACGGCTCGCCTCTACCAGCTTTCCCTGGCGATGGCGGCAGCTTCGGCCCTTTATCTGATGGTTTATCCGACCTATTCGGTCAGAGGTATGTTGAATGATATCAGTCATCGTTCCCGCGCTGAACGAGGTGGAGCAGATAGAGGGGACCCTGAGGTCCCTTGCAAGCCAATCCCTGGGAAAAGAGAGCTACGAGATCATAGTAGTCGATGGGGGCTCAGATGACGGGACCATCGAGATCGCGGAGGTGTATGCGGACAGGGTGATCGTCCAGACTCACCCCGGCATAGGCGGGGCCAGGAGGGACGGGGCTGAGGTTGCGTCCGGCCGGATCATCGCCTTCACCGATGCCGACACAGCCTTTCCCAGAGGCTGGCTCGATGTCATAAGCCAAAACCTGGAGCGGCACGAGGCGAGCACCGGGCCCGTGATATTCCAGGACAGGGACCTCAGGACCGAGATTCTGAGGGCGTGGCGAAGCTCCTACAAGCTTCTGAAAGCCTTCAACTTCTGCTACATGATCGGCTCCAACATGGCCATGAGAAGAGAGACGTACCGGCGGACGGGCGGCCACAGGGACATATCCCTTCTGGACGACTACGACCTATCGGTGAAGCTCTTCAAGATCGGGGCCGACGCCGTCTACGACCCCGACCAGGCGGTCTACACCTCCTCTCGACGGGCCCACAAGCTCCTCACCTACGGCGTGACGGTGGCCTACGGCCATTACAACTACGCCGTCACGAAGGACTATGATAAGCTTCTGAACTATCCGAAGGTGGAGGAGATGACGGTCAAAGACGTCCTGAACGGGATCCGCTGGGGAAGAAACGTCGTCACGGCGGTGGAGACGGTCCAGGCCACCCTGAAGAAGTAGCGTGCAGCTCCGCCAAACCTGCCGCATCGCGGCCAGGGCACCGACATCTTTATTTGATAGGTCTGCATATGCCCCGCCCAGAGGGCCGGTAGATCAGGGGTAGATCGCTACCTTGGCATGGTAGAGGCCTCGGGTTCAAATCCCGACCGGTCCATAGCACTTTTCCGCCGTTTATTCGCTTTTAAGTGCCTTTAGGTCATTTTTCTATCCAATTCCAGTCTTTTTTGGCTCAAGGAGGAGTTTTCAGAGTTGGTTCGATCTAATTCCGATCTGAATTGGCTAAAAAATGAATCTGGTCCATATCTTCCCGGATTTCGTACGTCCGTTCCAGGTCGAAAGGTTCAGATACCATAGAAGTGGTGGGAAATGGATATGCAAGGGGCGATCGAGACCCTGATTTTGGCCTTCACCATCGGGCTGACCGGAGCGCTTGCGCCCGGCCCAACTCTGGTGGCCACCATAAATTCGTCACTTCAGAGGGGGTGGACGATGGGGCCGAAGGTAGCGGCAGGTCACGCTCTCGCCGAGGTGGTGATATTCCTCCTGATAGTGAAGGGATTGGCTACGGTCGCAGAAGAACAGACCGGCATCGTCGCCCTGGTCGGCGGGTCGGCCCTGATCCTCTTTGGCATTCTCACTTTGAAGGGGAGCAAAACCGCCACCATGAAGATATCCTCGAAGGACGCGACCTCAAACCCCTACCTTGCGGGAGCCCTGACGAGCGCTGCAAACCCCTACTTCTGGGTCTGGTGGCTGAGTGTCGGGTCCGCCCTGGTTTTGGCGGAGCTTCGAGAGGGCCTCGTTCTCGCCATGATATTCATGATCGGTCACTGGGGTGCGGACTTTGGCTGGTACACCCTCGTCTCGACGAGCCTGGACCGGGGAAGGACTCTCCTATCCGAGACGAACTACAGGAGGACCCTCGCCCTCTGCGGCACCTTTCTCGTCCTCTTCGGGGCCCGCTACCTGGCTGGTGCTTGGGCCGGCTAGCTGTATTTTCAATCGCTGGCAAGTCCCGGGAAAATCGCCAGAATCTTATACGATGTCGGAGGGTGAAAGGGGAGGAGATCTCGCTTGAACTGGAAAGAAGACGTCGCGTACCTCAGGTCCATCCGCCCCTACATACTCCTGTCCGTTTACCTCTTCCTGGCGACGGCAGCTATCGGGTTTGTCGCCTCTCTTCGAAATCCGGAGCTTGCGGCGGTCTACGTTGGAGACGTGGCGGAGAAGCTGCAGTGGATTTTGGACCTCTCCCCGCCCAAGATGATGCTGGCGATATTCCTGAACAACCTCTTCGCATCGACGATGGCTCTGCTCCTGGGGGTGGGCTTCGGGATAATTCCCGCCATCGTGGTCGTCATGAACGGGCTGGTGGTGGGGCTGGTAGTCCACCAGGCGATGTTGGTTGGAGGGCCGGCCTTCGTGATCGTTGCGATCCTGCCCCACGGCATAATCGAGCTTCCCACGGTTCTCGTCTGCATCGGCGTCGGGTTTCGGCTCGGCCACCTCATGATCAAAACGCTCCTTGGAAGGGGCTGCGACCTGGAGGGCGAACTGAGGGCTGCAATAAGGCTCCTCCGGTGGGTTGTTCTCCTCCTCTTCATCGCGGCGGTGATCGAGACCTTCATAACTCCCGTTCTCATTCAACCTTTCATCCAATCCTTTGTCGATTCACAATCATCGCCGGTGATGTAATGACCGAGTCCAAACTACCGAGCAAAGAAAATTTCAGCGAATGGTATCACGAACTTTTGAAGGCGGGGGAGATAATCGACGTGCGGTATCCTGTCAAGGGGATGTGCGTCTGGTACCCCTCGGGCTTCGCCCTGAAAAGGAACGTCTACGACCTGATGAGAGAGCTGCTCGACCCCGATCATCAGGAGACCCAGTTTCCCCTCCTGATCCCCGAGACCGAGTTCATGAAGGAGGCCGAGCACATCAAGGGCTTCGAGGACGAGGTCTACTGGGTGACCCACGGCGGAACCAGCCCTCTCGACATCAAGCTCGCTCTCCGGCCGACCAGCGAGACGGCGATATACCCTATCTTCAAGCTCTGGGTGAGAAGCCATGCCGACCTGCCCCTCAAGATCTATCAGATCGTGAACACTTTCAGGTACGAGACGAAGCACACAAGGCCCCTCATAAGGCTGCGGGAGATCACATCCTTCAAGGAGGCTCACACCGTTCATGCATCCTGGGAGGAGGCGGCTGAGCAGGTCGAGGCGGCCCTCAGCATCTATGCCGAGTTTTACCGACGGCTTGCCATACCCTTCCTCTTTGCGAAGAGGCCCTCCTGGGACAAGTTTCCTGGCTCCGACTACTCCATCGCCCTGGACACTGTGATGCCGGACGGAAGGACGCTTCAGATCGGTACGGCCCACCTCCTGGGGACGAACTTCGCCACCACCTACGACATCACTTTCGAGAACACGGAGGGCGAGCAGGAGTTTGCAAACCAGACCTGCTACGGCGTCTCCGAGAGGTGCATCGCCGCCCTGATATCAGTTCACGGCGACGACAAGGGCCTCGTCCTGCCTTGGTCGGTGGCGCCGATCCAGGTGGTCATCGTCCCGATCCTATTCAAGGAGAAGGAGGCGACTCTGGAGGTATGCCGGAATATCAAAGCCGAACTCGCGGCAGCCGGGATGAGGGTTGCGATCGATGAGAGCGACGAGAGGCCGGGGGCCAAGTTCTACAAGTGGGAGCTGAAGGGCGTTCCGATCAGAATCGAGATCGGGCCGAGGGACATCAAGAACGGGGTTGTGGTCCTGGCTAGAAGGGACGGCAAAAAGCTGACGGTTCCCCTGGACGACCTCAAGACAACGATCCAGGCGGAGGCCTCCGACCTTCAAGAGGCGATGCTCGCCAAGGCTCAGGCCTTCATGGACAGCAAGGTGAAGGACTGCGAGACGATCGAGGAGGCGAGGGTGCAGACTGAGGAGGGCGTCGCCAGGGTTGGATGGTGCGGCTCGGAGGACTGCGGCCACAGGATCGAGGACGAGGTCGGCGCGGCCGTTCTCGGCGAGCCCTGGCGCTCCCAAGAAACCTACCAGGGAAGCTGCATCGTCTGCGGCGCCAAGACCGAGAAGTGCGCCCTTCTTGCGAGGCAGTACTAAGGCAGCGCCGAGATTCCATGAAGATTCTGATCGCCGAGTACGCCGTCGCCACGGGCCTTCCTGGAACCTACCAGGTTGAGGGGAGGGCGATGCTCTCCACCCTTGCGAGGAGCTTTGAGCGGCTCGGCCACCAGGTCATTTACCCGATGGCTGTGACTACCGCCATCGGCGCGGGAGAAGGCATTCACATCAGGGGCGAGGAGGATTTCGAGGATCTCCTCGAATATTTAGAGGCAACCGCGGGCCTTGTGATCGCTCCCGACGAGCTGTTGCCCGGGTTTTTGGAACTCCTTGAAAAAGGCAAGACGATCAACCTCGGCTCCTCCCCGGAGGCCGCGAGGCTATGCGCCGACAAGCTCGCCTGCACCCTCCGCCTCGAAGAAGAAGGCGTTCCAGTCGTCGAGATCGCCGATTCGAATGACGACGGCCCCTTCGTCCTGAAGCCAAGGTTCGGGTGCGGCTCCGAGAGGATGGAGCTTGTCGACGAATTGCCGGAAACCACGGACGATCGGATCGCCACGAAGTACATCGAGGGCGAGGCCCTCAGCGTGAGCCTCATCGCCTCCGGCGACCGGGTCCTCCCCCTGACAGTCAACAAGCAGCTCGTCAGCGTCGAGGCTGGCTTCGAGTACCAGGGCGGGATCGTCCCCTACCATTCGGACCGGGAGGAGGAGATCCTGAAGGTGGCGAAGATGGCGGCGAGGGCCCTGGGCCTATCGGGCTACGCCGGGATCGACCTCGTCGTCGGCGACCTCCCCAGGGTCGTTGACGTGAACCCGCGCCCCACCACTTCCATCGTCGGGATCGCTAAAGTGATGCGCGAGGAGCTGGCGGACCTCATCTTGCGGGCGAGGTTCGGGACATTGCCGGGGAGGGTGACGGTAGAGGGGGAGTGCGAGTTCAGGAAGGAAGAGCTGGGGATTTTCGGCGGTTAAATTTTGGATATTTTTTCAGAAATTCAGATCTCATCTAACCGCGAAGTATGCGTCCCACTCTGGCCTCAGCGGCGGCTCCGAAGACAACATTTCTCGCCACTTTTCGTCAGTCAACCGGTCATCCATAGGGTGCTTGAACTCATAGTAGCTGAAGACTGGTCCAGCTCCCAGCAGAATTCGGCCATCAGGAAGCTCGTAAGCCACGACCATTAGCCTGACATAACCCACACCTTCTTCCAGGACCTGCCGACTATTAGGATCGGTGTGAACATCGGCCACTACTGCTGTCCTCTTGGCTCTGTAGTCTACGCCTGATAACACGAACATGCTCAATAAAGTGTTGCGATTTGCCAGAATGGTCGACGGGCAGATAATTATAAATACAAAAACTTAATCAATATTATTTGTGAAGGATCGTA
>CAZNGI010000064.1:0-12993 GCA_964572505.1 uncultured Methanotrichaceae archaeon
CCACCGCCCTCTCGTGATCGTACTCCGAGACGAGGTTCTTGTGGAAGAACCCCAGAGTCTGTTTCGAAGGGGTGGCAGTCATCCCCACGATGTAGGCGTCGAAGTACTCGAGGACCTGTCTCCAGAGGTTGTAGATCGACCTGTGGCACTCGTCCATCACGACGAAATCGAAGTACTCGATGGGGATGTCGGGACTGTAGGCGACCTCCACCGGCCTCTCTGGCTTAAACGGGGCGTCGAAACAGGATACCTCCTCGAGCTCTGGGTCGAACTCGGTCTCGCCTCTGAGGATTGAGTAGAGCCGCTGGATGGTGGTGATGCAGACTTTGGAGACGGGGTCCATGGCGTGAGATTTGAGGAGCTGGACGTTGTATAGCTCCGTGAACTTCCGGCCGTCATCGGGGGTCACGTAAGACTGGAACTCCTTGAGTGCCTGCTCGCCCAATGTCCTCCTGTCTACCAGGAAGAGGACCCTTTTCGCGTCGGCGAACTTGATCAGCCTGTAGATAGACGTCACCGCAGCGAAAGTCTTGCCGCTCCCGGTGGCCATCTGGATGAGGGCTCGAGGCCGATCGCCAGCAAAAGATGTCTCAAGACCCTGGATCGCCTCGAACTGGCAGTCTCGAAGATTTCCCTGGACGAGTGGCGGCATAACTTTGAGCCTGGTCCTGAGGGTATCGTCCCTGGAGACCCACTTGGCCAGGGTTTCGGGCCGGTGGAAGGAGAAGACCCTCCTCGATCGGTGGTGGGGATCCCTCACGTCCCTGAAGTAGGTCTCGGTCCCGGTGCTCTCGTAGGCGAAGGGAGCGGGTCGGCCCTGGAGGAGGCGAGCGGGCATTCCTTCGAGGTACTTCTGGGACTGGTCTGAGACGCCGCTCAAGGTCGTCCCCTCGGGCTTGGCCTCGATGACGCCCACGACCCCTCTGTCAACGAAAAGTAGGTAATCGGCACTTCCGGTATCGAGAGGAAATTCACGTACAGCTATGCCCCTGGAGACTCGGGGATCGAAATAATCGCGGTCCTGAACAGCCCAGCCAGCATCTTCAAGAAGCTCGTCAATTTTCCGCCTGGCCCTCTCTTCAGGCGTCCCTCCGCCACTTTCTGAAGTCGTCTCTCTCCCTCCCTAAAAAGTCCTTGACGAGAGAGATACCTTTTGGTATATGCTGGTTGTGAATATCGGTTCAGGAACTTTCGTCATCAGCCCAAACCTGCCTGAATGCTTCTCCATCCTCACGCCCTGATCAAAGGTGAAACGACGCTCTCGCCCTCGGCTCTGGACATGACCTTCAAATGCGAGCTGTGATGGACGCCGTTTGGTTGGCGATGCCAACAGGCTTCGACTCCGAGATGGCATCCCTAAAAAGCCCAGCCGCCCCAAAACACTTGAAAAAAGCTGCCCTGTGGCCCGGGAGGGGCGGCGCCGATTGTGGCGCTCGCCTCCAGGTGCCAAGTATCCCTCCTTTAAGAGATGATCTTCACTCTTTCTTGAGCCAGGGCATCATCGCCCGCAGCTCCTCGCCGACGATCTCGATCGGGTGGCCCGCCTCCTCCCGCTCCAGAGCCCTCTTCATCGGAAGGCCCGCCTGCCCTTCGAGGATCCACTCCTTGGCGAACTTGCCGGACTGGATATCGTAGAGGATCTCCCGCATAGCCTCGCGGGACTGCTCGTTGATGATCCGGTCGCCCCGGGTGAGGCCGCCGTACTCGGCGGTGTTGGAGACGTTCTCCCACATCCTCATGAGGCCGCCCTCGTGGATCAGATCGACGATCAGTTTCAGCTCGTGACAGGTCTCAAAGTAGGCGATCTCCGGCTGGTATCCGGCCATCAACAGGGTCTCGAAGGAGGCTTTTATGAGCTCGGTGACGCCGCCGCAAAGGTCCACCTGCTCCCCGAATAGGTCGGTCTCGGTCTCCTCTTCGAAGGTCGTCTTGAGAACCCCGGCCCGAGTTCCGCCGATACCCTTGGCGTAGGCCATGGCCGTCTCGAAGGCCTTGCCCGAAAAATCCTGCTGGATGGCGACGAGACAGGGCAGGCCGATCCCCTCGACGTAAGTCCTCCGCACGAGGTCGCCGGGCCCCTTCGGCGCCACCATGTAGACGTCGACGTTCTCTGGGGGTATGATCTGCGAGAAGTGAATGTTGAAGCCGTGAGAGAAGCCCAGGGCGTTTCCCTCTTCGAGGTAGGGCTCGATGTCCTTCCTATAGATTATCGGATGGAGCTCGTCGGGCAGGAGTATGTGGATCAGGTCCGCCTCCTTCGCCGCTTCCGCCGCCGTGGTCACCCTGACCCCGTCGGCCTCGGCCCTCTTCCAGGCCTTCGAGCCCAAAACGTCTGCCGCGACCACGTCTAGCCCTGAGTCCTGTAGGTTCTGGGCCTGGGCGTGCCCCTGACTTCCGTACCCGATGATGGCGATCGTCTTGCCCTTCAGAACGCCGAGATCGGCGTCCTCGTCACGGTATATCTTTGCCATTTCCTAAGTCCTCCCTAATCTGAGAAACCATATCGCATTTAATATAAACTTGATCTGAGCAGATCAAACGCGCGTCTACGAGATCAGGGGGCGACAACCTTCGCGCCCCTGGTCATCGAGACCTTGCCGGTCCTGGCCATCTCCTTGATCCCGAACTGGCGGAGGAGCCGGACCATCGCCTCGACCTTATCCTGGCTTCCCGTCACCTCGACTATGATCGACCGGGGCGAGACGTCTATGATCTTCGCCCGGAAGACGCTCACGATCTGCATGATCTCGCTTCGGTCCTCCTTCCTCGCCGAGACCTTTATTATCGCAAGCTCCCGCTCGACCGACTCCGATGGGTCGAGCTCGCTGACGCGGATGACGTTGATCAGCTTGTTCAGCTGCTTTGTCACCTGCTCGAGGACGACCTCGTCTCCATCGACGGTTATCGTCATCCTGGAGTAGTCGGGATTGTCGGTGGCCCCCACAGTGAGACTGTCGATGTTGAATCCGCGCCTGCTGAATAGGCCCGCTATCCTGACCAGGACCCCGGGCTTGTTCTCGACGATGGCAGCTATTGTGTGCAACACTCTCACCCCTCCAGCTCCAGAATCTCGCTTAAGGAAGCACCTGCAGGAACCATCGGCGACACCTTTTCGTCCGGAGATATGATGACGTCGACGACCGTCGGCCTGTCTGACGCGATCGCCTCCTTCAGGACCGGCTCGACCTCTGAGGGCTTTGTCGCCCGAAGGCCGAGGGCACCGTAGGCTTCAGCCACCTTCACGAAGTCCGGAACCCGACCCAAAGTCGTGTTCGAGAACCTCTTATCGTAGAAGAGGTCCTGCCACTGCCGGACCATGCCCAGGACCCCGTTGTTCAGGATGATCACCTTGACGGCAACGTCGTTTATGACGGCCGTTGCCAGCTCCTGGATGTTCATCTGGAAACTTCCGTCCCCGGCTATGTCGAATACCTCTTTATTGGGACAGCCCATCTTCGCCCCGATGGCTGCCGGAAACCCGTACCCCATCGTCCCAAGCCCCCCCGAGGATATGAAGTGCTTTGGGTCCTTGTGGGTGAAGAACTGAGCAGCCCACATCTGGTTCTGGCCGACCTCGGTCACGATGACGGCGTCGGGGCACAGCTTGCAGATCGTCTCGAGGACGCACTGGGGCTTGATCATATCGCCCTCCGTCGCATAGCAGAGCGGATGGTCGCCCTTCCAGCCAGCTACCTTGTCGTTCCAGGGGCTCCAGGGCTTCGGCTGGACAGCTTTGGCGAGCTCCGATAGAGCCGACTTCGCGTCACCGACGACGGGTATGTCGACCCTGACGTTCTTTCCGATCTCGGCGGGGTCGACGTCAACGTGGACGATTTTGGCCTGGGGTGCGAAGCTCGCGATCTTTCCGGTCACTCGGTCGTCGAACCGAGCACCCACGGCCAGGATCAGGTCCGCCTCCTGGATGGCGTAGTTCGCGTACTTCGTCCCGTGCATGCCGAGCATCCCCAGGGATAGGGGATGGTCCTCAGGGAAGCAGCCGATCCCCATCAAGGTCGTCGTCACCGGGGCCTTGATCTTCTCGGCAAGCTCGACAAGCTCCTTGTGGCCGTCGGAGTACTTGACGCCGCCACCAACGTAGATGACGGGCCGTTCGGCCTCCATCAGGGCCATGGCTGCCCTCTTGATCTGGAGGCTGTGGACCTTCAGGTTCGGGTTGTAGCCTGGCAGGTTGATCTCAGGATATTGGAAGTCCAGCTCGTCGACGGTGACGTCTCTAGGCAGATCGATCAGAACGGGGCCGGGCCTTCCGGTCCTGGCGATGAAGAAGGCCTCCCTGAAGACGCGGGGGATCTCCCTCGCATCTCTTACGAGGTAGCTGTGCTTGGTCACGGGGATCGTTATCCCCGTGATGTCGGCCTCCTGGAAAGCGTCCTTTCCGATCAGGTTGGTGGGGACCTGCCCGGTCATCGCCACCAGAGGCACAGAGTCCATGTAGGCGGTGGCGATCCCCGTTACCAGGTTGGTCGCGCCCGGTCCCGAGGTCGCTAAGCATACGCCCACCTTCCCGGTGGCCCTCGCGTATCCGTCTGCAGCGTGTGCTGCCGCCTGTTCGTGCCTTACAAGAATGTGCCTGATATCTGAATCGTAAATGGCGTCGTAGAGAGGCAACAGCACCCCGCCCGGAAGCCCGAAGATGATCTCGACGCCTTCGAGCTTCAGGCACTCCAGGGTGGCTTCGGCCCCGCTCATCTTACCCATCTTATCCGTCCTCCTCAAGTTGCATCAGCCTGTTAATCCCTTCCAAAACGGCCTCGACGGAGGCCATGATTATGTCAGCTCCCGCACCTCGTGCGGTAATGCTCCGATCGCCCATCGCCATAGTCACCCAGACCTCGACGAGGGCGCTCGTCCCCCCAGTGATGGCGTCGACGTGGTACTCCTCGAGCCTTACGTCCGTCACCCCGGAGATGGCCCGCCGAATGGCGTTGATCGCCGCATCCACGGGGCCGACGCCCGTTCCCGCCTCCAGCATCTCCGTCCCGTTGACGGTTATCCTGACGCTGGCGGTCGGAATCGCGTGATTGCCGCTCACCACCGTGAACTCGTCGAGCTTCACCTTCGGCTTCTTCTCGATCGATAGGACGATCTCCGCGATCGTCTGAAGGTCGGCGTCGGTGACTCTTTTTCCCTTGTCCCCCAGGTCCTTGACCCGAGATAAGATCTCGGCGAGCTCGCCCTTTGTGCACTCGATCCCAAGCTCTCTCAAGGCCAGCTCGACGGAGCTTCGTCCCGCGTGCTTTCCAAGGACGATCCTCCTCTTCCTGCCGACGGTCTCGGGATGTATCGGCTCGTAAGTCGAGGTGTCGGCGAGAAGGCCGTGGACGTGGATCCCGGCCTCGTGGGTGAAGGCGTTCTCCCCCACGATCGCCTTGTTGGGAGCGACCGGTATCCCCGTCAGCCGAGAGACGAGCCTCGAAATGGAGTAAAGATCCTGACAGCGTATCACGGTCTTGATCCCATAGAGGGATTCTAGGGTCATCACCACCTCTTCGAGGCTGGTGTTTCCTCCTCTCTCGCCGATCCCGTTCACGGTGACGTGAGCTTGAGAGGCCCCCCCTCGCAGGGCCGCGACGGAATTGGCCGTGGCCTGGCCGAAGTCGTCGTGACAGTGGACGCTCACCGGGGCCGGAAGATCGGAGAGCCGAGTGAAGATCTCGAAGGCCTTCTCCGGCACCAGAACCCCGACGGTGTCGCAGTAGCAGAGCCTGTCGGCACCGGCATCGATCCCCGCCCTGTATAGGGATTTCAGGTAGTCCTCATCGGCGCGGCTCGCGTCCTCGCCGGAGAGCTCCACGATCAGGCCGTGAGCTTTCGCGTACTCGGTCACCGTCACCGCCGACCTCATCACCGAATCCCGGTCGGACCGGAGCTTGCTCTTGATGTGAAGGTCCGACACCGGCACCACCAGGTGGATGGAGTCGACATCACAACCAAGGGCGAGGTCCACGTCATCGGTTCTCGCGCGAACGTAGCTGCAGATCTCGGCTCGCAGACCTTCGTCGGCTACGGCCTTCATGGCCTTTCTCTCGCCTTCGGAGGTCACTGCTGAGCCCGCCTCTATCACGTCGACGCCGAGGGCGTCGAGCTGCTGGGCGATGCCGAGCTTCTCATCCAGGGTCAGCGAGACGCCTGGCGTCTGTTCTCCGTCGCGAAGCGTTGTGTCCAGTAAATGAACTCTACCAAATAAAGCGATCCCACGCATTCATCTTCGATCACCAAATAGATGCCATACAAATTATGGCCGATCTCCAATGATGGGGTTTTTAATGGTTGATAAAGTTGCCGACGGAACCGGTGACAGTTGCCGGGATCTGACGGGATCAAATCCTCTCGAATAAAGGAAAGATTTATCACTCTCGGAGGGTCATTACTCGCCTTCAGCCTAAGGGCGGCTTCAGATATGAGGCTTCAAAGATGAAGGTCAGGTGCAAAAATGGGGTCAAGCGCAAAGACTGGATCAGATGCTGAGCTGAGCGGTGCGGGAACGTCGGGCGAGCTGGAGATAGCAGAGCTGCTTCTCACGGCGGAGATATACAACCGATCCGAGAACCTGACCGAGGACGACCTCCCGCCGAAGATCAGAAAACACTATTTCGATCCCGTCGCCAGGAAGGTAAAGCGGCCGGTCTACGTCACCGAAGGCGACGTCCGGGATATCTACGGCCTCGGGAGCGTCCGGGAGGCGGCAAGGAGCCTTCCCTTCGTCGACCGCGAGGGACTCCGAGACCAGCTGAGGCTCACCGTCTTCGACGTGGGAGCGAAATGGTTTGTAAAACACGATACCCTGGAGAGGATCAGGTCCAACCCCACCCTGGCCTACTTTTACGAGAAATACGACTCATTGGACGTCAGCTATGCCGAGGCGAGAAAGAGAAACCAGCCCCTTCTCACCGACCGGGAATGGATCCAGGCCAAGGTCCGTGAGATGACCGCAAAGGTCGAGGAGGCCGACGACATCCTGAAGCTCGTCCGGATCAAGGCTCCCGAGGACGTCCGCGACCAGATAGAGGATCTCATCTTGACAAAGGAGCAGGTGACGGAGATCGAGAAAGCGGCAAAGGCCCTCGAGCACCGGGAGTACCTGAGAGAGGTGGGCCTCTACGACATCGGAAAGCTCCTCTTCGTGGGGCCGCCCGGAACCGGCAAGACCTCCACCGCCATGGCCCTTTCGGGAAAGTTCGGCCTTCCCCTCGTCGAGGTCCGGCTCTCGATGGTGACGAGCCAGTACCTGGGCGAGACCTCCAAGAACATCGACAAGGTCTTCGACCTCGCAAAAACCCTCAGCCCCTGCATACTTTTCATAGACGAGTTCGATTTCGTGGCCAAGACCAGGACCTCCGACGAGCACGGAGCCGTCAAGAGGGCCGTGAACACCCTTTTGAAAGCGATCGACGACATCAGCCTCGTCGAGGATGGGGTCCTCCTCATCGCAGCGACAAACCACCCCCAGCTCCTCGACTACGCGGCCTGGAGGCGGTTTGACAAGGTCGTCAGCTTCCCCCTCCCGGACCTGGAGATGCGGCGAAAGATCATAGACAAGGTCCTGAGAAAGATAGATGCCCGGGTGGACGCCGAAGTTTTGGCCGAGAGGACCGAGGGGTACTCCGGCTCCGACATCAGGCTGGTGGTGAGGGAAGCCGTTCTCAACGCCCTCCTCGAGGACAGAAAGTCCATCGACCAGGAGGACATGCTCCGGGCGATCCAGGACTTCGACCAGAGGATAACCAACCACAGAGGGAGCGTCGCCCCATGAAAGTGACCCTCCTCGGAACCGGTGACGCCATAGGTACCCCAAAGATCGGATGCAAATGTCCCGCCTGTGTCGACGCCCTCTGCGGCGGGAGGAGCAGGAGGCTCAGGTTCTCGGTACTGGTGGAGAACGCCGAGGGAAAGGTCCTGATCGACACCAGCCCTGACCTCCGGTGGCAGCTCATCAGAACCGGAATCAGCCGGGTCGACGGGGTGATCTGGACCCACGCCCATTACGACCATTACGCGGGCTTCGGCGACTTTCACCGGGTCCAGAACAGGGTTCCCGCCTACGGCCTGAAGGAGACGATGGACTACATATTGAACTACCTCTACTTCATGAGACCGAGGCGAAACGTCGTCGAGATGGGCCAGCCCTTCGACATCGCCGGGATGGAATTCACCCTCTTCGAGGTCAATCATCCCCCCATCTGTGAGGCGGCCGGGGTTCTCGTCAAGGAGGGGGGAAAGAAGCTGGTGGTGACGGGGGACACCAACCTCCAGATCCCAGAGGCGAGCCTGGACCTGATGAGGAACGCCGATCTGATGGTGGCTGACGCCATAACCCCTCCAGGATACAACCTCACAAAGCACATGAACTCGGAGGAGGCCGTCGGCCTTGCGCGCGACCTCGGGGCCAAAGACGTCGTTTTGACCCACATAAGCCATCTTTTTCCCCCTCACGACGTCGCCGTCAAGAAGTGGCCCCTGGGCTTCGACATGATGGCTATCGAGCTTTGAATCGAAACTTGTTTATCTTTTGCATCCCCGCAAGACTGGCATGGAGGGTGGTCGTCCTTCGAGGGGGTTTTTGGTCATTTTCGCGATCGTCTCTTTCTTCCTCATTCCGCCGTCGTGGGCTGAGGAGGTTTTCGTCTGGGACGAAAACTTCGGGGACCTCTTCGAGCTGAACCTGGACCCGAACTTCGGGGCCGGTATGAACCTGGAGGAAAATCTCGCTGGCAACATTTCGAACGATTCGAATGAGGTGGACGAAAATGCCGAGCCCGCCCAGGAGCGATACCTCATCATGGAGGGCCTTTCTACCCTGCTCCCGGATTCGAACATAACGGGAGAGGACGAGAGCAGGCACCGTGGGGCGAACTTCTCTTTCGAGCTTCCCCCAGATTGGAAGGCGACCTCCGACGGGGACAGGAATGAGGGAAAACTCACCCTGGAGGGGGCTTGCGCTCTCACATCCATCGGCTGGTTTGATGACTCTGGCGTCGACCCCCAGAGCTGCCTCAGACAGGTGGTTAGAGCCTACAGGAGCGAATCTCTGCGGTTTCCCGTATTGACGGCGGAGCAGGGCGAAGCCGTCAACGTCGACGGCCAGAGGGCTTCTAGCCTCAACGTCTACTACAGGTACGGCAGCCAGGAGTCGCAAAAGCGCCTCGTCGCCTGGTCCTCTCCCGTCTCAGGCAGGTTCTTCTACGCCTCTTTCTGGTCCTGTCCCGAGACCTGGGACGAGAACCTCGAAAAGTTCGAACGGCTTCTGGAAAGTTTCAGGGACGAGGGGTCCGAGAGGTACGTGGAGCTGGAGCCCCGGTCCACCACCCTCGACGGCTGGGGCACCGTCCTCCAGGAGACCCTCCAATCATACCACTTCGCGAGGGCGGCGACCCCGTCCAACTCCGAGGTGGGGGTGAAGGTAGTCATGAAGACCCATCGAGAGGACGGCCAGGTCAGCCAGCTCGCCTCCGAGGAGATCGTCTCCCTGACCCGCGGGACGGACGTTTCGCTGAGGGAGGCGGCCCTCCAAAAGCTCCTTCTGGACAGGGGCTACAGCGCCTTGATCCTCAGGAGGGGCGGAGCCTTCTGGGTGGTGGTCCAGGGTCCGGAGGAAAAGTGGCAGGCGATATCCTCGGCCGCCCTTGGCACGGGAAGGGGCATTGGGACCCTGGTCGGCCCCGATGGGGTGGAATGGTACCGGGGTCTGGTGGTGGAAGGGCCGAAAGAGATGGCAAGAGAAAAGGAAAACGCGTCTCAGGACCCGGCCGTCATCGAGAAGGACTGCGACCCGCCCCGGCAGGTCCATCTCAAGCCCATGACAAAGGTGAACCTCACCTGGATCCTGGACCTGAGGGACCTTCTGGACCTGTACAGTTACTCCCAGGAAGGGACGGATCCCGGATCCTTCCAGAGGGCTCAGGTCTGCTGGGCTCTTCTCAAAAGAGAGGGGCGCGACGCCTGGCTTCTGACCGGGTACGAGGGCCATCCCCTCCACCCCCAGATGTGGGCGGTGGTGAGGCATCCGGGTGATGAGGGCTATGCGGCCGTGAAGATGACGGCCGCCGGAGATCGCGGGGGCCTGGGCGAGATCGTCTGCGACGCCGAGCACTTTGAGGGGATCGCCTACGAGACGAGCATCCAGTACTCCTGCCTCCACCCCGATCTGGGCCTCGGCATCGATCCGGGAGCGGTCAAGACTCCGGCTCCGGATTAGATCAGCCCAAATGTCTTAAAGTGAAAAACTTTAATGTCCGGGCAGGTCCTATCCCAAGATCGTGACATCCGCAAAAAGCTCTGACCTGCGGCTCCTCAGCCCCGAGGAGCGGGAACGTCTCCTATCCGCCCTCGGCTCCGAGAGCGACAGGATCATGTTCCGGCTTCTTTTGGAGACGGGCCGTCCCCTGGAGGATCTTCTGGGGGCGAAGGTCTCCGACCTCGATCCGGATCTGGATCTACTCCGGCTGAGAAAAGAGGAAAGAGAGGGGGTCGAGGCGGAAAACGAGGTGATCCCTCTCTCACCGGAGCTGATGAAAACACTCATCGAGCACCTGGAAACCCACCCAGGCAAAGTCTACCTATTCGAGGGGAGGTGCGGAAAGCCCGTCGGGCCGAAGTGGATCCGGTGCGCCATCGAGCCCGCCGCCGAAAGGCTGGGGCTCGGCAAAGTTCGCGCCGCCGGGACGGGCTCTGGGACAGATCGCAAATGAGCAGGCCAAAACGGGGGTCAGGCTGCGTTCCGGCAGCGTACCAAGGCCAGCACCCCGCCGACGACGGCGAGGACTGACCCCAGGAAGATCGCGGCCGCGTCCAGGTGGACGATGAGAAAGATGCAGGTCAGAATTCCCAGAACCGGCGGGATGGGGAGCTTGCCGAGGCTGATCGGCACCCTGAAAGGCCGGGGCCGGTCCGGGTCTTTGTACCTCAGAGTGATCAGGCCACCGTTGATTACGATGAAGGTCGCAAAGAGGATGAAGTCGTTGGCGCTGGCGACGAAGGCTATGTCGCCGGAGAATACGAAGACCATCGATAACAGCATGACGACAAGGATCGCCGCCCAGGGCGTCCTCCTTTTCGGATGGACCTTTGCCAGAAAGTCGGGCATCGATGATGACTCGGCCATCCCGTAGGCGATCCTCGATGCCGCAAGAAGCATCAGAAGGACGGTGTTGGCGGTGGCGAATAGGGCGATGGCCGATATGACGACGAAGGCGTCGGCTCCGAGCGCCTCAGCTGCGACCTCGGCGAAGGGGGCTTCAGAGGCCGCAAGCGTCTCCCAGGAGACGACGGAAACGACGCTCACCGCCACCAGCATGTAGAGGACGATGGTTATAGCAAGAGCCATGATCAGCGCGAGGGGCATGTTCCTCTCGGGGTTTCTCGTCTCCTCCGAGAGCTTCACCATCTCCTCAAAGCCCATGTAGGCGAAGAAGATCAGAGCCGCCGCCTCGAAGACGCCGTTGAAGCCGTGGGGCATCTCGAAGTAGTCGACGGTGCCCAGATGTGGGAGTCCTATATAAATCACAATCAACAGGCCCGCGGTCTCGATGAGGGTGAAGACGATGGCAAACCAGGCCGAGATCTTGATCCCCCATAAGAGGACGAGGGATAGAACGAGGAGGAGCAGTACCGCCGAGGTGAGAACGGGAACGCCGGTCAGGGCGTCAAAGTAGCCGCCAAAGCCGAGGGCGACGGTTGATGCTCCGATGACCCCGCTGAAGATGATCAGCCACCCGACGACGAAGGCAAGCCTGTGGCCGAAGGCGTGGCTGGTGTACTCGTACTCGGCGCTGGCCCTCGGAAAGATAGATGAGAGCTCGGCGTAGCTGAGGCCCGTGAAGACGGCGATCAGGGCCGCGATCGCAAAGGATAGCCAGACCGAGTTTCCGGCAAGCCCCGCGGCCTTTCCGATCAGGGCGTAGATTCCCGCCCCCAGGATAATCCCGACGCCAGAGAGGGTCACCTCGAAGAGTCCAAGCTCGCGCTTCAGCTCCATTTTTTCTGGTTTAGTCATCGTACTTCAGATCCCGGCCGAAAATCCAAGAACAGTCAGGTCCTGGCCCGTATATATGAACGTTGCTCAATTCTGAAGGGGGACCCAGGAGTCGAAGATTGTTTATCTGTAAAGGAGAAAACAGAGGTTTCGAAGATGACGAAAAATGGGCCCGTTCCCCCCGACAACTTCCGAGAGCTGGTCGAGTTCTACCTCATCGACTACAAAACGCCTCAGGGAAAAGCGATCGACATAACGATAATTTTCATGAACCTTCTGGTCTGCGCCATCTTCGTCATCGACACCTACAACATATCCGACGGATTGAGAATCTTCCTCTGGAGGCTCGAGCTCTTCGCGGTGGCCTTCTTCATCGTCGAGTATATAGCCCGGCTCTACGGCGCGCAGAACAGGATTAAGCAGCTGGTGGACGTCTACAGCGTGATCGACCTTGTGGCGATACTGCCGACGCTATTTCAGCTCGTCCTCCCCGTCTTCGGCCTCTCCCTCAACATCGCCTTCGTCAAGACGATCAGGGTCTTCAAAGTCTTCAGGATATTCAGGTTTCTTCGGTTCCTCACCGACCCCCACTTCTTCTTCGGTAGCGTCTCCCTGGAGTTTCTCAAGGTGGCAAGGCTCGTGACGACGATACTGATAATGTTCTTCATCAGTTCGGGCCTCTTCTACTACGTCGAAAGCCCCGTAAACGATCAGGTCCAAAACTTCGGAGACGCCTTCTACTTCACGGTGGTGGCTTTGACGACCGTCGGCTTCGGCGACATCACCCCGATCACCGATGCCGGTAAGTGGGTCACAGTTTTGATGATCATCTCCGGGATCATCCTCATACCCTGGGAGGCGAGCCAGATTGTCAAGGAGTGGATCCTGATATCCAGAAAGACGAACGTCCTCTGTCCTCAGTGCGGCCTGGGCGAGCACGATATCGACGCCTCTTACTGCAAACGGTGCGGCCATTATCTCTATCATGAGCAAATTCCGGA
>CAZNGI010000065.1:0-12548 GCA_964572505.1 uncultured Methanotrichaceae archaeon
TGATGACCGGCGCGAACATGCCCCGCTGCTTGCAGCGGGGTGCGCTGTTTGACTCTAGAAGGCTAAAGCGACCTTCTCATGATGATGGCCCCCTCGCCGTCGGGGTAGTAGTTCGGGCAGGCCGTCACGATCTCAAAGCCCAGATCGAGGTACAGGTTCTGAGCCTTTTTGTTGGTGGCCCTCACCTCCAGGATCACGGACATCACTGCAAGCCTGCGAAATATCTCCAATAGCTCCGTCATCAGCCTTCGGCCGACTCCAAGACCCTGGAGTCCGGATCTCACAGCCAGCCAGAAGACTCTGCCCTCCAGAGCCGACTGCCTGAACCCCAAGACCATCCCAGCGATCCTCCCGTTCGTTTCCGCCACCAGGAAGGTGGTGGGGTAGTTCTCGAAAAAGAAGGTGAGAAGGTAAGGGTCGTGGTCGCCCCCGGCCTCGGCGTCCAGATCGACCGCCTCGGAGAAATCGCGAGGCTCAAACCTTCTGATCGTCAAGTTCTCCTTTGGGCGCCCAGCGGCGTTCATCGAGTTCATCTTCGGCACCTCGCCCATCGGCCTCAAGATAAAAATAGCTTTTCGGCGGGGAAGAATAGCTCGCAGCATTTCGCCCCGTTTGGGCGAGATATCTCAAGCTTTTTATCCCATTCGGTTCTGGTGAAAGCAGGAACGATCTCCGATGGCAGATGCCGCTTCGCAAAAGCGGAGATGACTGCTGATACAATTGAGTCGAAATGGGATTTCTGGGAAGGCGATGGATGATATGAATCGAAAAATTGGTTTTGGGCTCCTGATGCTGCTGGCTCTTTTTTTGGTCCAGGTCCAAGTTCCAGTTTCGCAGGGCATGGTGGCCGACGGGTTCAACGGCACCACCTACATCCTCGCGAAATCGGAGGCTGAGGTGATCGTCCCGGCCAACGGCAGCAGCTTCAACCTGACCCTTCCCTTCAAGTCCGAGATCAGGCTATTCGATTCGCAAGGCTTGGAGGTTCCCGTCGAGACGGAGGTCCACTTCTGGCGGGGCTCTCATCAGTACGAGGTCGTCTCTGAGGAGGATGTGGAGGGCCACCTCAACTACACCCTCCCCATTTCAGACCAGCGGTTCGTCGCCCCCGCTGAGGAGGGCGTGTCGGTCCGGGTCGTCCTTCCTGCAGGATACGCCACCGGCGATCCCCTCCTCGGGAAGGCTAGGCCCAAGCCCGACGAGGTCGAAACCTTGGACGACAGGACTGTGCTCATATGGACAAATCCTGAAAAGAGGACGATAATCGACGTCAACTTCTACAGGGACGATGCGCCCAGGGCCTTCAGGCTCTTCCTACTCCTCCTCGCCTTCCTGGCGGGGGTTCTCGCCCTCGAGCACCTGACGAGCATAAGAAGGCTCAGGTCGGTCAGGGAAGATGCAGAGGTGGATCGGGACGAGAAAGAAGGTCGGCTCTGAGTTCGGATCCGGGTCAGGTCTAAGTATATGACGCTTACATTTCCGACCACTATGGAGCCGAAAGAGATCTGGAGTGGGATCTACGTTGTGGGGGGGCCGGGCCTCTCCCACCCTGCAGACTGCTGCGTCTACCTCGTCGACGCATGCAGGGAGCAGGTTTTGATCGACGCAGGCGCAGGCCCAGGCGCAGACGCGATATTGAGAAACGTCGAGACCCTCGGTTTTGATCCGGCCAGGATCGGCCACCTCGTTGCCACCCACTGCCACATCGACCACATAGGGGGCATATCCCAGGTCAAGGAGGCGAGCGGCTGTCTGACGATCGGCCACCAGGCCGACCGGGACGGCATCGAGCTTGGCGATCGGAGGCTCACCGCCGCCGACCTCTACGGCATCGAGTACTGGCCCACAAAAATCGATCTAATTCTGGAAGGGGAAGAGGAGACCCACCTTCTCGGAGATCTGGAGTTTCATTTCCTCCACACCCCGGGCCATACCCCAGGTAGCATCGCGGTCTATCTCGACCTCGAAGAGGGACGAACTCTCTTCGGCCAGGACGTCCACGGCCCCTTCAGCGAGGGCTGGGGGTCTGACATAAACCAGTGGAGAAGGTCGATGGAAAAGCTCCTCGATCTTGAGGCCGACCTCCTCTGCGAGGGTCACGCCGGGATCTTCAGGGGCAAGGACGTTAGAACTTACATCGAGTCTCAGCTGAGAAGGTACCAGCACCTTTAGGCGTGGCGTCTTCGACCCTGACCGTCAGGATCGTCGTCGGTTCGACCGGTGGGTCGATTGGCGCGGTCGCCTTTCCACCCAGGTCAGAGGTCCGCCCAAAAGGTCGCCACTTCGCCCACCTCGGCAGAGATCTCGACGTCGAGGAACCTGGTGACGGTCCAGATGTTCGTCGAAGCGTGTCTCGAGACCTCGGGAGCGGTGTAGGACCCGCCCGCCAGGGCCAGGAAGGGGACGAGCTGGTCTGCCAGGTGCCGGTCCACCGCGGCCTTTGATCTCAGCTCTGCCACCATATCTTCTGCTGCAAAAGCCCCCACCTTCTCAGCCCGAAGACCACGCTCTCCGAGGGCGCTCGCCCCTTTGCGGCCCGACCAGAGGGTGATGCCGCTCCCGGTTGAGGGGACCATTTCGGTTTCGCACCTGATCTTCGCCACAAAGCCCGACCCTTCGAGGACCTCCACCGCGGCCTCCGACTGCCTCTGGGCGACGTGCTCAGGGAGGTTGGATGAATGGGATACGCCCTCGACAAGTCCGGGTTCAAAAGCCTGGATATCTGCTCTTTTGAGATCCCCGGGAACTACTTCCATGGTGGCGACCCCTCCGCCCCTGGGATAGTAGCCGCGCCGGGCGCAGGAGAGGTGGGATTTAACGCCGAACTCGGCGAAGGCGAAAAGCGCGACATGCGACAGATAATCGATGGTAGGCGACCACTTGACGTCGGTTCCGCCCCGGACGGTCAGGGTTGTGGGAGAGTCGGCGCGGACCAGGGCCGGTAGGAGACACTGCATGAGAAGAGTTATGCTTCCGGCGGTACCGATATCGATCTCGTACCGTCCCCCCCGGATCTCTCCCGGCTGGAATGTTATCTCCGGCGACCTCGGCTTCACGCCCTCGGTCTTGGCATTCGTGACCTTCGCCAGGGCCAGTATCGCCGTGACGTGCTGGGGCGATAGGCCAGGCTTCGATCTGCCCACCCTTATCCTCGTTATTCGCACGGGATCCCCGGTGACCGCCGAGAGGGCCACAGCGGTCCTTACGATCTGGCCTCCTCCCTCACCGAAAGATCCGTCTATCTCGATCATTCGACCGCTGCGTTGAACTGGGCCTCGAACTCTTCGCACATCCCGGCTATCCTGGAGGCGACCTCGTTCAAGAGCACCACGGGGTCCATGTCTCTCGTCTTGAGCCGGAAGATGGGGTTGGTCATCATCGGAAACTTGGCGTCGTAGGTGGCGAGAAGGACTCTGTCGTCTTCGAGCAGCTCCGTCCTGAGCAAGTTCAGTAGGGTATGGCTCTCCCCCTCGAACTCCAGGTGGAGCTCGTCTTCGGTCTTCTTGAGGATCTTTATGTTCATCTGATCATCCCAATTCCGAAATCTGTGCTGAGCTTGCGGGACTCGACCTGCTCGCATTCGGGACAGACGAGCCGGTTTCCTTCGAGCTTCAGGGGCGTCGCGCACCTTGTGCAGTAAGCCTTGACCACACCCAGGTCCTCATCGACTATCGATAGGCCTATTGTGGGCGTATCGTCGATTATCTTGGCTTTGACGATGTCCCGAAAGCCGAAGACCTGGCGTATGTCCTTGACGTAGGAGTTCTTGACCCTGGATATGTGGATCAAAGCCTCTGTGTTGTGGATGGGCCTCGACTCGCACCCTCTCTTGAAGGCCAGCCGGAGGATGGCCAGGCTCTCTTTGAGGTCGGTGATCTGGCCCACGACCACGTCACCCGTCTTCAGCTTCACAGGGGCGTTGGTCCTGGGAAGGACCTTTGCGGACCTCTCCTTGGAGTCGACCTCTGTCACCCCCGTGGTCGAGGCGCGAATGTGCTCTCCTTTGACGTAGGTGCCTTCGCCGGGCATGAACTCCTCTGCAGTGCCGACGACGTCACCGGGAATTACAAAATTGCATTTCATCTTATAGTTCACCTGCAAAATATCCGATATAGTTCGACTTCTATGATCTTAACTTCTTTGCTGTGAAATTTGAGGGACCTTTTCAGGGGAAAGGCTATTTTCTGGACGTCTTCGACCTTACAGGGTTCTACGAACCGTCTAATGAACCCTTCGCTTCCTGCGTTGTGGATCGAGTAGATGACCTCAGCAATCTCCATCGCCTTTCTGAGAAAGGCCCGATCACCCTGACTTCCTTTCTGGGCCCCGAAGGGCGGGTTCATGACCACCGTGGAGACGTTTTTGAGGCCGATCGATGCGGCGTCGCCTCTCACGAACTCAACATCGACGCCGATACGGCGGGCGTTCTCTTTTGCGATTTTGAGGGCTGCATAGTCCAGCTCGACGCCCAAGGATCTCGCACCGAGGAGGGCGGCCCCTATGGCGAGGATCCCGGTTCCGCAGCCTAGATCGCAGACGGTGCCCTCTAGATCGCCCCGAAGGAGGGCCGAATACAGGAGCTCCGAGGCGATCGGGGCGGGGGTCGCGTACTGTTCAAGCCTGGGGTCGGGGGCAGCGAAACCCTCCAGCCGTTCCAGGATCATGTCGAGCTTTCGTTTCTTCATAGTTATGGTGATTGTGTGGGACGGTAAATGGGCGCAGCGTCCCGAAAAGGGTCGGTCACAATGTCGAGATCGAGTTCTCTTTTGGGCCCGGACCTATATGAAGTAGTGGGTTAGGTCGATGAGAAGGTACAGGAAAACCAAGGCCGCAAAGAGCCTGAAACCTCTCCAGACCAGAAACTCCAGGAGGGCTTTATTGGACTGTCTCTGCAACCGAGGCGTCTTGAAGTCAGCCCTTCCCGAGGCGAGATCGTCGAGATCCGCCACAAGGCCAGAAGCTAATCTTGACACCGATTTCAGGGGAGACCTGCGATACGCCTTGGCAACCGCAAGATCCCTGCAGGCCGCCCCCATCGAAACTTCGTCGGCGGAAGGGCGCGATTCGGAAGGATCAGAGATCTCGAAAGGCAAGATGTGTCCCGTTTCAACCTCGCTAGGTGCTTCGGGTCCCGGGGTCCCGGGCCAGTCCTCTTCGGGATATTCCAGCAATTCCGCGGATTCTGCGCTTCCTTTGGCTGACGGGCCTTCCTTGGAAGAGAGAACGTCTTCGATGGGGTGGATCATCGGAGATCTGACTTCGGTACTCCCATCCCGAAGGTCTTCATATTCCATTGTCAAGTCCTGGGCGTCAAAGGATTCGGGCCCTTTCGAGGCGGTGGGGACGGATTCCTTCTCCATTTGAAGAGATGTTCTGGGCTTGGATTTTCCCGGCGGCCTCTCCTCGATCAGGTTCATGGATTCGTTCCAGGTCCTGACGATCTCCAGCTGGGCCGCTTCCGTCAGGGCCGCTCGGGTCAAAACCCTGCCCATGAGGAGGAGGGCGCTCTGATAGGTCTCCAGAATAAGACAGTTTTCCGCCTTTCCGCCTCCTGAGATCTCCTCGAGCCTCTCGACCGTCAGGCGGGCCTCTCTGATCTGGAATGGGCTTATCATCCCCAGGTCCGGAGCCGCCAGCTCGAAGGCGCTTTCGGCACGTTTGAGATAGACCATGGTCTCCGAGAGGTCTGTCGGAGATTCGCCCTTCAGCTTCGCCATCATGAACCTGCCCAGGGTCTTGAAGGCGGGCAGGAGGTGTCCGCAGGCCACCTTGCAGCCCCGCCCGGCCGAGCCGAGCTGGAGGATCGCCTGAGAAAAGTGCTCGATGGTGTCTGCGACGACGTCAGAGAGCTTCCAGGGCTCATCTTTTGTGAGGGCCAGCCGCCACGTTTCCTTCATCCCCATCATGCTCCGCCGCAGCGCCTCGACGCAAGGCCTCTGCGAGTCGTCCTCCGCGTTCGAGAGGGCGGAGTTGAGGGCCGATACGCCCTCTTCAGCCAGCTTGACCGCTCGTTCTGGCTCGGACTCCGTCTCCAGGATCACGAAGGCGGAGGCGAACATCGCGATTCCTGCCTCTATCTCCAGATCGGGAAGGCCCACCCCCGGGGTACTGGCAAGCTCGATATAACAGTTCGAGGCCCCAGCGTAGTTAGCGGATGCCTCATCAAAGAGCTCCCCGGCGTCCAGATCTGCCTCCTCCCCGGCGATCTGGTGGAGGGCCTGCTGGTGGAGGTCTCTGGCCTGGATCCATCGGACGGCAGAAAGCCACGAAACGGCGTTGGCGCGGACAGGCTGCATGCTCTTTCTGATCAGATCCAGGCTCGTTTCGAGATGGTCGGATGCCAGGTCGTAGTCGCCTCGGTCCAGGTAGAGCCTTCCGAGGTTCGAGAGGACGACCCCCGCGTTGTGGTGTTGGCCGATCCCCTCGAAGATCTCCATGCTCTTGTTGTAGTAGCCTATGGCGACGTCCCACTGATTCGTCTCAGCGTTGACCCGTCCCATCCGGTTGAGAAGCCAGGCGACCTGCCTCTGATCGCCCAGGCCCTCAAAGTCCGCCAGGCTCTTCTCGTAGTACTGGAGGGCGAGGTCGAAGTCGCCCGTCTCGGCGTAAATCCGGCCGAGGCTTCCGGTCATCTGGGCAACGCCGAACTCGTCATCGAGGCTTTTGAAGATCTCCAGGCTCTTGCGGCAGTTTTCGATCGCCTTATCATAGTTTTGGCCGCTCCTGTAAGCCGACCCCATGTTCCCGAGAACGTGGGCGAGGCTGCCGACGTCGCCGAGGGTGGAAAACCCCTCCGCCGCCCGCTCGTAGTAGTGAAGCGCCCGACCGAGGTAGCCCTGGCGGGCGTGGACCTGGCCTAGGTTGTTGAGGAGGACGTACCTCACGTGCTGGTCCGAGGTGAGGGAGAGCGCCTTGTTGTAACATCGAGCGGCGATCCCCAGATGGCCCGCCAGTCTGCAGATGTCGCCCAGCCTTTTGATGTCGTAAATGTCGGAGAGACAGTTCAACAGCTTGATGCAGATCTTCTCGTCGATCTGTCCGTCTTCGAAGTTCTCCAGGAGGGCGCCCACCAGATCTGCACAATCGCCGCTGATCGATTTTGGATCTATGGCGCGGGAAAATCCGCCCCTCATGTAAGACTCGAATATCTCCTGGAGGACTACGAGCTGATCCATCGGGTATGAATCGACTTTTATCTTTAAGTAGTTTCTGCGGGAATAATATATCGCGGATATATTGAGGAGATCCAGTTGAGGCGGATTAAGCAAATATGCCCTCCCACAAATTGGAGGTCACAGTCGGGACGGGTTCTCATAGTATCGGGAACGTCCTGGCCAAAAAGGTGTAGAAGCGCCGTTTATTTAATGTCGGAAATCCTTGGTCCAGTTGTAAATACGCCGCTCCGAAGGGGTCCGCCTCGGCCTGGGCGATGAACGAAACGACGTCGGTCGGAGTATCGGATCGATGTCATTCCGGGTTCGACCCTTCAGCCATCGAGGCCTTTTTGGCGGCCGATCATTCGGAAGATTTCAAGATATGTTTGTGGACTGGGAGAATGGTGAGATGATTCAAGAAAAAGTACCTTATAAGGACGGAGAGGCGGACGGGTACGTCATACCTCTGGGGCCCGCAAACCTCGTCGTGGTGGTGGCAAAAAGGGGCATGGTCGGTTGCGGGGCCTTCGACGTGGAGGCCCTGGACAAGTTCGGCTATCCCGCGGCGAGGGTTAAGCCGACGAGAAGCGACTCGATCGCCAACATCGAGGACCTCCTTGTGGGCGAGATCAAGGACGCAAACGCCGCGGCCGCCAAGCTCGGGGTCGAGGTGGGGATGAGCGGCAAGGACGCCCTGGACCTCCTCTGATCACGAAACGAGAACTACGAGAGGTCTGCCCCATGATCACCTTGGAAGACGTCCGGAAGGCGGCCCGGCTCATTGAGGAGACGGTCATCCGCACCCCCCTGGTTCGCTCGCCCACCTTTTCGCGGATGGTGGAAGCCGAGGTCTACTTGAAGCTCGAGTGCCTCCAAATGGGCGGCTCCTTCAAGGTCAGGGGCGCCACCTACAAGGTCCTGAGCCGACGCGGAGATATCGGTCCTGCAGGGGTCGTTGCGGCCTCCGCCGGAAACCACGCCCAGGGCGTGGCCCTGGCCGCGAAGGCCGCTGGCCTTCCAGCGACGATAGTGATGCCGGTCTGGGCCTCGATAGGAAAGCAGGAGGCGACCCGAGGCTACGGGGCCGAGGTGATCCTGGCCGGAGAGAGCCTTGCAGAGAGCATATCGGTCGCTCAAGATATGGCAGAAGAGGGCGGGAGGACTTTCATCCACCCCTACGACGACGAGGAGATCATCACCGGCCAGGCGACGATCGGCCTTGAGATTCTGGAGGACCTCCCGGACCCGGACGTGGTGATCGTCCCCATCGGCGGAGGCGGCCTCATAGGCGGGATCGCATCGGCGATCAAGGCTATTCGGCCCGAGACCAGGGTCGTCGGGGTCCAGGCCGCTGCATGTCCCTCGGCTCTCATGGCCCTTCGAGAGGGAAAAAGGGCCTGTGTCGACGCCGAGAAATCGATCGCCGACGGGATAACAGTTAAGCAGGTCGGCGAGACGAACTTTCCGATAATCCGGGAGAAGGTCGACGATATCGTCCTGGTGGAGGAGGAGGAGATCGCTTCGGCGGTGCTGGCCCTTTTGGAGAGAAAGAAGCTCCTGGCAGAGGGCGCGGGAGCCGTGCCTCTTGCGGCCCTTTTGAACTCGAAAGTCAAAGTCCCGAAGGGTGGCAAGGTCGTTCTCGTGATCAGCGGGGGTAACCTCGATCCGCCCCTTCTTGAGAGGGTCATAAGGCAGGGGCTTATGAAAAACGGCAGGATCATGCGGTTTTCGGCCTGCATACAGGACGTTCCCGGCTCCCTCGCTCGTCTCCTCGATCTGATAGCCAAAGAAGGCGGAAACGTCCTTAGCATCCATCACGCCAGGGGCGGAAAAGACCTCTCCCTCTTCGCATCGAGGGTGGACCTGGAGGTGGAGACCCGAAGCTTCGACCAGATCGAGGAGATTAAGGAGGCGCTGAAGGCCGCCGGATACGAGATCAGGGTCAGGCGCTGAAATTTAAAAGTCGAATTGGAGCAGGAGGCGTCCGGCCCTTTGGATGATGCAGGGTTACGAATTCGCTTCTGAGGCGGAGCAATCGCCCAGGCGGCGCGGTCCCACCGGCGGCGCAGATCGGCACATGGCCGGATGGCGCGCCTCGACACCCTCACCTGATGAGCTTGCGGGCGACGAAGACCTTCAAAAGCTGTGATTTCATCTACCTGGCCAGCCGCTCTCTGACGTCTTCGAATTCATTCAGCAAATAAAATACATCGACACCAAACTTCTTCGCACTTTCGACTTGACGTTTATCGTTTGAAACGAGCAAGGTGTCTTCAAGCTTTGCGGCGGCTATGTAAAAAGAATCGATCGCCCTTGAGCCGGTCTGAAACGCAATCGAGAAGGCGATCTCAAAAAGGTCCGACGTTGCGATGAAGTTCATGCCGCCGAACATCTCCTCTGCCAGAGCGGTGGCCTCTTCCTTCTTGAGCCTTCTGACCAACTGTCCGACTATCTCTATCTTGAACGCGTCAGGCTGGAATATCGGAATCTTATTTTCCTCTATCAACTTGAAGAGGCCGTCGGCGATGGCGGTCCTCTCGGTGCTGTAGTCGAAGATCAGGTCCACGAAGACCGACGCGTCGACGACGATCATCGCCTTTCCTCGACGAACTCTTCGAGAAGGTCCCTATCCACCTTCATCCTGTGCCTTCTCGCAGCTTCGAGGATTCCTCTTGGCTTTATCACCACGAAGGCCTCCGTGCCCTCCCTCAGCTTCACATCTCCCAGCGGCTTGAAGACCCCACCCTCGTATACGACCTCGATCTTCTTGTCGATTTTTGCGCCATAAGCCTCGCCCATCTTTCAGACCCCTGGATAATATGAGAAGTTGAAGGCATATATAGCCCTCCGAAGTTCCGATCTAATAACCGCCTATTTCGGGAGTTTCACGTCGTCTGGCCTCTCGCACGCTGGAGCAGCACCCAGGCAGCGCAAACCCCCCGGGCGGCGCCGATCGGCACTCGGCCCGGAGCACGCCTCGACCCCTCACCGGATGAGCTTGCGGGCGAGGACGACGATGAAGGGGGCGAGGAGGAGGTATCCGAGGACGCTCTCGAACATCACGGCGTACTTCCAGACGCCGACCGGCGAGAGGCCCACCGGCGTTCCGCCTGCAAGAGAGACGGCGCTGAAATATAGGCACTCCCAGAAGGAGGGCAAGGTCCCGCTGGGCGAGAAGGTGTAGAGCATAGTGCTGCTATTCAGGGATATCACGGCGATTTGTGAAGGCAGAATTTCGTGATCGCATGGCCAAAGCCACGCCGACTCCCTGAGCTGCTCGCCAAGCTTAACCGTAAGTCTATGATTTTTCCTGAAAAGATCGCCATTTCACTACAGATCCAGCTCTCTCAATATTTCTTCGATCCGTTCTTGAAGCACAGGCAGATCTTGCTCCACGATATCCCAGATCCTTTTGACATCGATGCTCAGGTACTCGTGAACGACAACATTCCTAAAGCCCTAGATGTTCCGCCAGTCCATTTCCGGATGCTTCTCTTTCAGAGGGTCGGAAAGTCGCTGCGTGGACTCGGCAAGGATTTGCAGGTTGCGCATGACCGCGTCCTGAGTTTTGGTATCAGCGAAGAAGACGTCTTTGCCCTCTTCCGTGTACATGATCACGCGCTCGATGCATTCCTTGATATAAATCAAATAGAGCCGGTCATCCTTCACAACGGCACCGCCTCTTCCAGCACTCTGTCCCGTATGTACCAGTGAAGACCCTCTGCTGTCACAATGTCAACCTTGCAGCCCAACAGCTCCTCCAAATCGGCCAGGAGTCCTCCCGGGAAGAATGGGGTTCGGCCAGGACCGACGTCAACCAGAAGATCGATGTCGCTTTCCTCCCCTGCCTCACCACGAGCTACGGAGCCGAAGATCCTGACGTTGGTTGCTCCGTGCCTGGCTGCGATCTCGAGGATCTCCTCCCTCTTGGATTTTAAAAGGCGCTCGATGTCCCCGATCTTCTTGTCGACCTTTGCGCCGCGAGCTTCGCTCATCTTAAGACCCCAGGATAATATGAGAAGTCGAAGGCATATATAGCCCTCTGAGGTTCCGGTCCCAAAAAACGCCTTCTCGGCTTTTCATAGTCCTCCGGCCTCTCGCACCCCAAGGGCATCGCCCAGGCGGCGGGCGGCGCCGATCGGCACACGGCCCAGCGCGCCTCGATCTCCTCACCTGATGAGCTTGCGGGCGAGGACGACGATGAAGAGGGCGAGGAAGAGGTATCCGAGGACGCTCTCGAACATCACCGCGTACTTCCAGACGCCGACCGGGATGAGGCCCACGGGCGTTCCGCCGACAAAAGAGACGGCGCTGAAATATAGGCACTCCCAAAAGGAGGGCGAGATCTCGTTGGGTGCGAAGGTGAAGAGCAGGGTGCTGTTGTTCAGGGCGCTCATGGTGATTTCTGGAGGGGACGATTTCGTGATGCCGTTTAGGAGATTGTATAGAATTGAGAATCCAAAGATCGATCCGAAGATACAGCCGAGCGGGAATCTCAAGCGGACACCGAATCCGCAAAATATTTGCGAAAATATGTAATAAATTTTAGACATGCTCAACAAAGGACTGTCCTTTCGTTTTCTCTTCATGAGTTCATAATAACAATCATCAGCATATTCGAACCAAGAGAGATTCTTATAATTTTTAACTAATTCTAAATACAACAAGTCGTTATATTTGAGGCAATCTTTAATATCACTCCACTTAATGAATAATTTATTAAATATTGCTCGGTTAAGGTCAAGTTCCCCATCGAACTTGGTCTCAAAGAACTTAGTGTCGCCGCTGAAATGTGCATCTTCGAAGCTTACAGTGCCATTGAATTGGGTTTTGTTGAAGGAAGCCAATTTATCAAATTTAGAATGAGATGAATCAACATTTTTATAGAATTTTGCACCATAAAAAATACAAGCACCGCTGAATGTAGTATCTACAAATTCAATGGGTTTTCTTGGTGTAAAGGAGGAAAGGTATTCTGAAATAATTTCATCGTCAGCTTTTATAGCGAACTCAGCAAACTGGAAGTTGGCCATCTTCCGGAACGTTGATCCATTGAACCTGACGCGTTTTAAAAAATGAGTATATTCAAATTCAGCATCACCCTTGAAATCAGACTCACGAAAATCGGCTGAGTCTTTAAACTTAGTGGTTCTGAAGAAGGCATATCCTTCAAACTCAGATTCATAAAATGTAACGTTTTTAATAAAAACAGTATCATCGAAATCTATCTGAAATTTAAATATTATTTTTGTTGCATCCACACACCCTTCGATTATTGATTTTCTTATTTCTATCCTAGATTTGATAAATTTTTCACCTTTTACGGGAATAGACCTAAATTCCGGTCCCGACTTAGGAGCTCCTGTTTGAGCCGTTCTTAGATCAAGATTCAAT
>CAZNGI010000066.1:0-12378 GCA_964572505.1 uncultured Methanotrichaceae archaeon
GGTTTTGTGACCATCCCAACCGCAGCAAGCTGCGGGGTATTCATTTTAAAATAAAAGGGACTGAGCTTCCATTCGATCCGCGCGCAATCCCATGCTATTTCTGGAATCTAGAAACACCAGAGGTTCAACAAAGAAAATCCTTTGAAGAATTTTGGGATAAAAATATCAACAGACCCCCACTGGTATCAAAAGAATCTATAATTTAGTTCATGGTAATAAGTCACTTAAAACCAAGAACACAATCTAATCGCTGAGATTCCCTATGCCCCATAAATGCTTCAGTCCGCTTACACCGTCCCGTGGGGCCTCTATGGAGATCGGTGCAGAGCCTCACGAACTCACTCCTGAGAATATCCTTGGCCTTGTCGTCCTGCCTCATAACCCCGCCCTCCTATCCCGGCCTAGCTTCCCCCGACGCCGACCCGGATGCAGATGGTGCCGCCGTGCATCCGGTGCCGATGAACATCGCCTCGGTGGCGAGGCCACCTCCCTCTATCGCCGCCGTCGGTGAACCCTTCGGGTCGTGTCGAGACGGCCCCGAGATCGTCGAGATCTCAGGATGTTGATGTGATCTTTTTAAGAAAATATCAGCACCAGCCAGCAGTGTTCATAATTGTTATGAACATTTCCCAACGTTTCCCAACATTTCTCAAATAGCTATAAAAGAATTCTTGCCATCCCTTCCCTTGTAACCACTTCTTGCCTGCAAGTTATCGATTCATGATGATCAGGCCGATGGATGGGGTTCGAGATTATTATGCCAAGGATTAGAAGAAGACGAAGAGAGCTATACAATAAAGAGATCGCTGCCTGCTCCATCTTCGGGGCGATGAACCGGGATGGTGAGCGCTTCACCGGAGCCGGCGTCATGAAGGCGGTAGCCAACATGCACGTCCGAGGCAACGGTCTCGGTGGAGGGTTTGCAGCCTACGGCATTTATCCTGAGTACAAGGATTATTATGCCTTCCACCTCATGTTCACCGGAAATAGCCAGGCGGCAAAGCTGGCTGCCAAAAGGGAATTGGACGCTTTCCTCTCTTCGAAGTTCGATGTGGTCTACGATGAAGAGATCCCCCATGCCGACGAGGTCATGCTGAGAGATCCCCCCCTGGTCTGGCGCTACTTCGTCCTGCCTCGGAAGGAGGGCGATGAGTCTGAGCTTACCGATGAGGATTACATCGTGGACAAGATCATGGCGGTGAACACCAAAATCGAAAACGCCTACGTCTTCAGTTCCGGCAAGAACATGGGCTGCTTCAAGGGCGTCGGCTACCCGGAGGAGATCGGCGAGTACTTCATGCTCGACGAGCTCTACCGGGCTCACACCTGGACGGTCCACGGCCGCTTTCCCACCAACACCCAGGCCTGGTGGGGCGGTGCTCATCCCTTCAGCCTCCTTGATACGACCATAGTCCACAACGGCGAGGTCTCCTCTTACGGCACCAACCGCTGGTACCTGGAGATGTACGGCTACGCCTGCACCCTCCAGACGGACACGGAGGTGATCGCCTACGCTGCGGATCTGCTCATGAGAAGACAGAAGCTCCCCATAGAGATCGTAGCCAAGATCCTCGCCCCGCCCATCTGGAACGCCATCGACCGGATGAACGAGAAGGAGAAGAAACTGCTGACTACGCTTCGGATGGTCTACGGGCCTCTGCTCATGAACGGCCCGTTTGCCGTCATCATCGGCCAGACGGGCCGGATGATCGGCCTCACGGACAGAATCAGGCTTCGGCCCATCACCGCAGCCACGAGAGGAGAGATGTTCTACATATCCTCAGAGGAAGCGTCGATCAGACTTATTTCGCCACAGCTTGACCGCGTCTGGACCCCAAACGGGGGAGAACCGGTCGTCGGCGAGCTAAATAATATGAGAAAGGTTTTGCTATGAGATCATTCGTCTTTCCCGAGTTCCAGATCGTAAGGGACGAAGAAAAATGCGACCAGTGTCGGGCCTGCGAGAGACAGTGCGCCTTCGGCACTCACACTTACGATCCGGTGGCTGACCGGCTGGTCTCCGACGAAAGCAAGTGCGCTGGCTGCCAGAGGTGCGTCATCTTCTGCCCCAAAAACGCCATAACAGTTCGGCCCTCACCCTCGTTCTACCGGCCCAACGCCTCCTGGTCTCGCGAGAAGATCGAGGACCTCAAGAGACAGGCGGAGACGGGAGGAGTGCTCCTTTCCGGATGCGGGTGCGACAAACCGTTCCGCATCTACTGGGACCACATCGTCCTCAACGCATCTCAGGTGACAAACCCCTCCATCGACCCGTTGAGAGAGCCGATGGAGCTACGGACCTTCCTGGGAGCCAAGCCCGACCTGATGGACATTTCTGCAGAGGATGGAGATGTAGAGATCAAGACCGAGCTCTCCCCCAATCTGATGGTGGAGACCCCCATCCTCTTCTCGGCGATGTCCTACGGAGCCATCAGCTACAACGCTTTCCGCTCTCTCGCGACGGCCGCCTGCAAGTCAAAAACCTACTTCAACACCGGCGAGGGTGGCCTTCCCCGGGAGATGAGGGATGAGTTTGGAAGATGCGCCATCGTCCAGGTGGCCTCAGGCCGCTTCGGCATAGACGCCGAGTACCTGAACTGCGCCCAGGCGGTGGAGATCAAGGTGGGCCAGGGAGCAAAGCCCGGAATAGGCGGCCACCTCCCCGGCGAGAAAGTCTCGCTTGAAGTGGCAGAGACGCGCATGATCCCTCAGGGGACGGACGCCATATCGCCGGCTCCGCATCACGACATCTACTCCATCGAAGACCTGTCCATGCTCATCAGCGCTCTGAAGGAGGCCACCAACTACGAGAAGCCCATCTCGGTGAAGATCGCAGCCGTCCACAACTTCGCCGCCATAGCCACAGGAATTGTCCACGCCGGCGCCGACATCATAGCCATCGACGGCCTGCGAGGCGGAACTGGAGCGGCACCCAAAGCCATCCGGGACAACGTGGGCATACCCACGGAGCTTGCCATATCATCTCTGGACCGACGGCTGCGGGATGAAGGCATCAGGAACCGATGCTCCATCATTGCCGCTGGCGGAATTCGCTGCAGCGCCGATTGTATCAAGGCCATAGCTTTGGGCGCCGATGCCGTCTACATCGGATCCGCGGCTCTGATCGCCATGGGATGCACCCTCTGCCAGAAATGCTACACCGGCAAGTGCAACTGGGGAATATGCACCCAGGACCCGCGCCTCTCCGGAAGGCTGAACGTGGAGATCGCCTCGCAGAGGCTCTCCAATCTCATATCCGCCTGGTCGCACGAGATCAGAGAGATGCTGGGCGGCATGGGCATCAACGCCCTGGAGAGCCTGCGCGGCAACCGGGACCACCTTCGAGGTGTGGGGCTGTACGAGTGGGAGCTGGATGTATTAGGAATCAAAGGTGCGGGAGAGTGAGTGAGTATGGTGATAGCAGCTGCATCCCAATCTAGTCTAGAGGCGAACGCTGAGATCGATGCCACAGACCTGAAGACAAAAGAGCTGAACGACCGACTAATGGGCTTGATGCTCTCCGGAGTGAAGAGGGTCAACATAAGAAATGTCTACGGCCAGAGATACATCGGCACCCGCCTCTACACTCCCGAGCACCTCAAAATGGAGATCGAGATCTTCGGGACTCCCGGAAACGACCTCGCAGCCTTCCTCTACGGCCATAAAATAACCGTGCACGGCAACGCCCAGGATGGCGTGGGAAACACCATGGATGACGGAGAGGTGATCGTAAAGGGAAGAGCAGGAGACGTCCTGGGTTTTTCCATGCGAGGCGGCGAGATCTACGTGCGAGAGAGCTGCGGCTACAGAACGGCCCTGCACATGAAGGAGTACGAGGACAAAAGGCCCGTTCTGGTGGTGGGCGGCAGAGCCCAGGACTTTTTGGGCGAGTACATGGCGGGCGGGATTGTGATAATCCTGGACCTGGAAGGCCAGACTCACGAGGCCAACTTCATAGGCACCGGCATGCATGGAGGCGTGATCTATCTGCGCGGCGATGTAGAGCAGTCTCAGGTCGGAGATCAGGTGGAGATTTCACCCATAGACGATGCCGACCGGGCGGTTCTTGATCAATACGTCTCCAGGTTCCTAGAGCGCTTTCCTGAGATGGAGATGAATAGAGAGGAGATCTTGAACTCTCAGTTCGTCAGGCTCACGTCCAAGTCAAAGAGGCCCTACAGCAATCTTTATGCGTACTAAATCGCGCATATTATTGCCTGAGATAAATTAAAAGCCTTTAGGGATTAAGATGACAAAAGTGCTTGTTCCAACGGTCTGCCCATATTGCGGTGCAGGCTGCGGATTTTTTATTGCAGTCGAAAAGGAGCGCGCCACCGGGATAGAATACATGCCGGATCATCCCGTCAGCGAGGGGGCTTTATGTTCTAAGGGAAATGCGGCTTTGGAGATCCTCTATCATCCGGAGCGGCTCACCTCTACTTTGAAGAGAAAAGGTGATGGCTGGGCCAGGATATCCTGGGAGGAGGCTATCGGTCTGGTGGCCAGGGGCCTGGGTGATGCCATCAAAAAGCACGGTCCAAACAGCATCGCCCTTCTTGCTTCTTCCAAATGCAGCAACGAGGAGGACTACCTGATCGAGAAGCTGGCCCGCCTTCTCGGCTCGCCTCATGTGGACAACTGCGCCCGGCTCTGTCATGCCCCCTCGGTGGTGGGATTGAATCGGACCCTGGGTGCAGCCGGAATGACAAATCCCATACCGGATATCGCAAACTCCAAGTGCATATTCATCATAGGTTCGAATCTGGCGGAAAATCATCCCGTTCTCTCCCGCTGGATTCACAGGGCAAAGGATGCCGGGACCGTGGTGATCGTGGCCGATCCGCGGATGACTCATACCTCCTGGATGGCGGACGTCTTCTTGCAGCTCAAGCCTGGAACGGATGTGGCTCTCCTAAACGGCATGGCTCATGTGATAATCAAAGAGGGCCTGATGGACGGAGATTACATCGCCCAGAGGACACGGGGCTTTGAGGAGCTTAGAGAGTCGGTCAAAGATTATTCTCCGGAAAAGGCAGCAGAGATCACCAGGGTTGCCGCAGGCGACATTGTGCGGGCTGCGCGCGCTTATGCCATATCCCCAGCATCTTCTATTCTCTATTCCATGGGGATCACCCAGCACAGCACGGGCACAGACAATGTGCAGGCCGTCTCCAATCTAGCCCTCATCTGCGGCCATCTGGGACGGCCGGGCACAGGGGTCATGCCCCTCCGCGGCCAGAACAATGTGCAGGGTGCCTGCGATATGGGAGCACTGGCCGAGTTTTATCCCGGCTACAAAAAGGCGGACGATCCCAAGACCATCGAGTACTTCTCTATTGCCTGGGGTGCGGAAAGCCTCCCCTCGGGCCCGGGCCTCACAGCCACAGAGATGATAGATGCTGCAGCTGCAGGTGATATCAAGGCCATGTATATTGTGGGCGAAGATCCGGCCAACTCCGATCCCTGCAGTCGGCATGTCCGAGAAGGGCTCGAAAATCTGGATTTTTTGGTAGTTCAGGATATATTCATGACGGCGACTGCACAGCTCGCAGATGTTGTTTTGCCGGCAGCGGTCTGGGCGGAGAAAGAAGGAAGCTTCACCAACACGGAAAGACGCGTGCAGTGGAGTTCTATTGCTATTGAGCCGCCAGGATCTGCTCTGTCCGACCTGGAGATCGTGTGCAAAGTTGCTCAGTCTTTGGGGCTCGAGTTTGATTATCCTGATGCAGCCTCAGTTTTAGCGGAGATCAACCGGACCGTTCCGCAGTACGGAGGCATAACCCGGGAAAGGCTCGGCGAAGCCGGACTTATCTGGCCCTGTCCAAGTCCTGATCATCCGGGAACGCCCATACTTCACTCTTCCGGCTTCAATCTTGCCGATGGCCGTGCCTCAATTGTGCCCGTACCTTACAGGCCAGCGGCAGAGGACGCTAGCTGGGATTATCCCTTTGTCCTGACCACCGGGCGCGTGGCTGTGCACCACAACGCCGGGTCCATGACCAGGAGAAGCCCGTCCCTCATCGGCCGCGAGCCTGATATCTATGTGGAGATCAACACCGCCGACGCATCGCGGCTCAAGGTGGCCGATGGCGATGAGGTCACCATAACCACGCCGCGGGGAGAGACCGAGGCTTATGCCCGCCTCACGGACAGAGTGAAAAGAGGAGTCGTATTCATGCCCTTCCATTTCCCCGGAACAAATATCCTAACCACAGAGATCACGGACCCTGAGGCGAGGATTCCAGAGTTCAAGGTCTCGGCCTGCAAGATTTCTCGGAGGGATTAAATGCCCGTTTACATCGACGTCGCTAGATGCATCGGCTGCCGCTCCTGCGAGGTGGCCTGCCAGCGCGTCCACGGCGGCAGCGAACATATCAACGTGCATTTCGTGGGAGATTTCGCCTCGGTTCCCATATTCTGCCATCACTGTGAGGAGGCTTCTTGCACTATTGCCTGCTTTAGCGGGGCTCTCTACAAAGAGGGAGATCGCACGGCCTTTGATGTAGAAAAGTGCACTGGCTGCGGCTTGTGCAGCCTTGCCTGCCCCTTCGGAGTGGTCTGGACGAACAAGATAGCCCACAAGTGCGATCTATGCGAGGGCCGTGCCGAGCCCACATGCGTCACCACCTGTCCGGCCAATGCTCTATCCACCGATTATGAGCTGGCGTCTCGCCGGGCGCGGGCCCGAGCGGTTCGGGATGCTGCCCAGGGAGGGAGAAGATGATCAAAGTTGATGCCAGCCTCTGTCTCGGCTGCCGGTCCTGCTCCAACGTCTGTCCCAGTCAAAATATCGTCCTTACAGAGACTGCAAAGCAAAGAAGCATTCACTGGAAGAGGTGCAAGGAGGAGTGCGATCTTTGTGTGGAGTTCTGCCCTGCCAAGGCTCTGACCCTGGTGCCCTTCGATGAGAGCGTGCCGGAGCCGGATATTTCCTTTGATCTGGTGGCCTGCAAGATCTGCGGGTCGCGCTACGCTACGGAGCCGATGCTCCGGAGGATCGAATCAGCTCTTCCTGCCGATTCGCAGAAGGACTCTGAGGGCCTGGAATGGATCCGGGTCTGCCCGATCTGCCGGCGCAGTATAGAGGCGAAGAGGGCCACCCAGCAGATGGTGCTGGGAAGGAGCAGGAAGAGCCCGTGAAAGGGCGGAGAAGCGGAGTCTCCTTTCCTCTGAATTTATTATAATTTATTTATTTGAATAAATCTCCCGAAAAGGTATATATGGGCGTGGCTGCCATGGGATTCCGGCGAGCTTGGAGATCCGAATTAGCGTTATCAGGTGAATGAGATTTGACGATTGCAGTAGTCGATTACGGGGTGGGAAACCTCTTCAGCATATACAACGCCCTGGAGCGGATCAAGGCTCGGCCTGAGCTGATAACCGAGCCGGAGGATCTGGCAGGATTCGAGGGCGTAGTCGTTCCAGGGGTTGGCTCCTTTGGAAGGTGCATGAGACGACTTTCTCGGTTCGAGGGCGCCCTCTCGGCGACCCTGGAGGAGGGAACGCCGATGCTGGGGATATGCGTCGGGATGCAGGTCCTCTTCGATAGGAGCGAGGAGAGCCCCGAGGAGGGGCTCGGATGGATAAAAGGAGATGTGGTCCGCCTCCCAGATTCGGTCCTGGTCCCCCAGATGGGATGGAACACCCTATCCATAAAGAAGGAGGTAGAGATCCTGGAGGGGATCAGTGAAGAAGATTTCTTCTACTTCGTCCACTCTTATACTTGCGTCCCAGAAGACAGATCGGTCCTGGCCGCCACCACCGACTACGGCCTCGAGATCGCCGCGGCGGTCTCGATGGGTAACCTCTTTGCGGTCCAGTTCCACCCCGAGAAGTCGGGAGAGAAGGGGCTCCGTATTCTTGAGAACTTCGTGAGGCTCGCGAGATGTTAGCCAGAAGGATAATACCCTGCCTCGACTGCGACCTCGCCGTCCCCCAGGGAAGGGTCGTGAAGGGGATCGAGTTCAAGCAGATCAGGTACGCTGGAGTTCCCTGGGAGCTCGCCACCCGGTACTACGAGGAGGGAGCAGACGAGATAGTATTTCTGGACATCACCGCCTCCTCCGAGAGGCGGGATACGATGTTCAACGTCATCAGGACCACCGCCAAGAACGTCTTCGTGCCCCTGGCCGTCGGCGGCGGGATCAAAAGCGTCGACGACGTGAGGGGCGTCTTCAAGGCCGGGGCCGACAAGGTCACCGTCAACACGACGGCCCTGAAACGGCCCGAGATCATCACCGAGATCGCCGAGGAGTACGGAAGCCAGGCGTGCGTCGTCGCCATAGATGCGAAGCGCAGGGACGCCCCCGGCGGGGATAGGATCTCGGTTCCCACACCCCAGGGCGACTCCTGGTTTGAGTGCTCCTTTTACGGCGGAAGGGAGTTTACGGGAGTCGATGCCATCGCCTGGGCGATGAGGGCCGAAGAGCTCGGCGCTGGCGAGATCCTCCTCACCAGCATGGATCGGGACGGGACCTACGACGGGTTCGACCTGCCCCTAACGGATGCCATCTGCAACAGGGTGAGGATGCCGGTGATCGCCTCGGGCGGGTGCGGCAACGCCGAGCACGTATTCGAGGTCTTCTCGAAGACCGGGGCCTCGGCCGCCCTCGCCGCCAGCATATTCCACTACAACGAGTGGGGGGTCGACGAGGTGAAGAGGTATCTCGCCGAGAGGGGGATTCACGTCAGAATCTGAGCTTTTGGGTCTGAGGTCGGGAAGGGGCTCGGTCACGCCGTCTTTTTTCCCTCTTTCAGCCGAGAGATACCGCCAGATTTATAGACGCCGGATCGTTCTAACCACGGGGAAATTAGAGGTGTCGAATTGATCTCGCTGACGAAAGCACCCTGCAACCTGGTCCTGGAGATAAAATCCTTCGCTGAGAGCTTCGGCTGGGCGAAGAGGTTGGAATCCATGGGAATAAGAAAAGGGCAGAGGGTCCGCAAGATCGCCTGCCAGCCCTTCGGAGGGCCGGTGGTGATCGAGGTCGGCGGATGTTGCGTATCCATGGGAAGGGGGATCGCCTCCAAGATCGACGTCGAGGTGGTCTGCGAGGCAGCCCCCAAAAAAGAGGCGGTATCTGAGCCCGCGAGATAAATCCTCAGAAGGCCTCCGTGGCCCCAAAGATTTCAGCCAGAGATCAGCTCTTTAAGCTTCTGTATGCTCTCCATCGTCTGAGCCGACTCTTGCTGCTTCTCTTCTTCGAAATGCTTTATTATCTCGTCGATGGGGGTCAGAAGCGAGTAGACCTTCATGGGCCGGCCTTTGCCGCCCCTTCTGACCTCCTTCTCGCTCACCCAGTCATTCTCGCGCAGCGCGCGCATCGCTATGCTCACCTCAGGCTGCCTGAGGTTGGAGCCCATCTCGATATCCCGCGAGGATGCTTCGTCCACGTTGGCCAGGTACGTTATGAGGATGGCCACGTTCCGCTGTACACCTAGACTTCTGAGGGTCTCCGCGAACTCGAGATCTTTATCGTCCAGCACCTTCACTGTGCTCTCCTTCATCATTATCACCGGGGGATTTTTTTAAATTCTTGTCCTACAAAAACTTAATCATATAAATAATTTATTTCGATGGGCAGAACATTAATCATAGCCAAAAAAAGTTGGAGGAGATGATCGGCAATCAGCGCCGTTTTTTGATTGCAGGAGGAGTTTCAGAATCTTGCAGCTCAACCTGACACGATAGTGACGCTGAGACGATCACCGGAAGGGCAAGATTGCGGACCCTCGCGCTTTATGATCGCTAACGGAAAATTGTGTGAGAGGGTTTGTTGCCCTCGGGCGGACGAAAACCCTTCCCGGCATTCGCAGCCGCTATTCGCGCGCTAGGAGCTCTTTTCGGCCCTTTTCTTCTCAAGCTGCAGCTCCCTCAACCTGGATCGAAGGGCGACTAGGCTCACCTTGTGAACCATCGATGCTGCAACCAGATCTCCGTACCCCTCTGAGGCCTCTTCCAGCAGGGAGTCCAGAAGTTCTCTTTTTGCCGGATTTCTATCTACCGGATTCATATCCAATTCCATCTTCACCACGCTCGCACCTTGCGTTTAAATATTTTATTTATTGCATATATGACTTTTGCCGACCGACGCGATAGACGCCCCAAAATCTCCAGAAAACAGCCGCGTGCTGGGAAGTTTTGCAGGGTTCGGATGCCAACCCTGCTTTCCTCTCCCGCCGTCATAGCGAAAGATCGCCCTGACGGCCAAAACAGACCGTTTAAGATCAGATCGATCCGATCAGTTCAGTACCGTCTCGGCGATCTTGCGGGCCTGTGCTTCTGATAACATTCGCTGCAGTATACCGGCCTCGATCCGTCGGGCTTGAAGGGAACCTTGGTCTCCTTTCCACAATCCGCACAGACCGCGTCGTGCATCTCTCTGGGGCCTCTGTCGAAGCCGCCTCTACGTCCTCCACGTCTCTCGTCCATTATATTCACGTACCTTTTTTGGTCTTCGATTCCGAAGAACCGACGGAGCTAGCGAGATCCCCAAAGAGGTCATCTGCGCAAGCTGGGATAGGTGCTCCCGCCATGAAGATATAGCTGTTGGTAGATCGGAGAGCGTCCCTTCCGCCCGCTAATCGATCCCGCCCCTCAAGCCGCTTTCATCCAAAAGCCCTTTTCCTTCAACTTTCGAGCCGCTCGGCCGTTTAGGTTCGAGATTTTCTGCGAATATTCTAAATAGACCAGCGACCTCGGGAAAACCGGAACTATGACCGCGAGATTTGCCACCACCTTGATCTTTGTAGCGCTCCTTTTCGCCCTCCTGGCGGGCTGCATCGAGGAGGAAGCTCCCGATGCCCAAAAGGTCCCAGTCCACGGCTTCAGGGTGGTGGCGGTCTACCCCCACGACCCTGGGGCCTTCACCCAAGGGTTCGCTTATAGGGACGGCGTTATTTACGAGGGAACCGGCCTTTACAGAGGGTCCACCCTCTGTGAAAAGAGGCTGGAGACGGGAGAGGTCATAAGATCGCGGAGCTTGCCGCCCCAGCTCTTCGGCGAGGGCATCGCCCTCTGGGAAGATCGGTTGATCCAGCTCACCTGGAGATCCGGGATCGGCCTCGTATGGGATCTCGAAAACCTCACCGTCGTCAGAACTTTCGCCTATCCGACAGAAGGGTGGGGGATCACCAGCGACGGTCGAAACCTGATCATGAGCGACGGGTCCTCAGTCCTCCGGTTCCTGGACCCCGAGACCTTTCAGGTGAGGGGAAAGATCGATGTTGTGAGCGAGGGCGCGCCTCTCCCAAGGCTCAACGAGCTCGAGTACGTTGAGGGCCTCATCTATGCCAACGTCTGGGAGACCGAGATGATAGCCATAATCTCTCCGGAGACAGGAGAGGTGGTGGGGTGGATCGATTTGTCCGGCCTTTTGACCGAAGAGGAGCGGCTGCGGGCGGACGTCTTGAACGGGATCGCCTACGATCCCGAGAATGATCGGCTCCTGGTGACGGGGAAGCTCTGGCCCAAGATCTTCGAGATCGAGGTTGTAACCTCGGAATGATCGGGATCTCTCGAAGAGCCGAAAGTCGATATTGTAAAGGTAATTTTAATACCGAGTAGTTATACCTTGGAATCTGAGGTTTAAATATGCTCAAAGATCGCACTCATAAACTCGCCGCGGGCGCCTGGCTCGTGATGGCAATCTTTCTGTCGGCCGGGTTCGCCCAAGCGGCCGACATATCCGATGACCTCAATGCGAGCATCGAGGCCGCAGAGGTCGCCCCCCTGGAGACGAACGCCACCACTGAGGTCGCAAGTGAAATGGAGGCGATAGATTCGGAAAACTTCACCGAATCGGTCGCTGAGACCGCGAACGATACCGTTGCGACCGAGACGGGAACGGAGATAGAGTCCATAACAGAAGCGGCTGTCGCTACTCCCGTCGCGACCGATAACGAAACGGAAGACGAAGCCGCAAATGAATCCGTCGCAGAGGTTGTTCCCGAAAAGATCGAAGAGCCTGAAGAGGCTGAGGTGGAGACGATCCGCACCGTCTGTCTCAACGACTGCAACTACAACACCATCCAGGCCGCCATCGAAGCTGCAAAGGACGGCGAGGTCGTTGAGGTGGGGAGCGGAGCCTACAACGAAAACGTCGTCGTGAACAAGCCTATCACCCTTCGAGGAGTGAACACCGGCGAGGGAGTTCCTGTGGTGAACGGCCGGGGGAACGGCAGCACCGTGGTCCTCAAAGCGGACGGGATCGTCCTTGAGGGACTCTACATCACCAACGCTGGCCCCTACCCCAGCTCCGGGATCGAGGTGACCTCCAACGACAACGTGATCACCGAAAATGGAGTCTGGAACAGCGACTGGGTGGGTATATACCTCAAGGGCTGCACCAACACCACGATCTCCGAGTGCATCTCCTC
>CAZNGI010000067.1:0-10688 GCA_964572505.1 uncultured Methanotrichaceae archaeon
TTCATCCTCTTTGCTTAGGCGACTCTTATACATTGGGGCGAGGGTTAGAAATATGCTACTACCCCCATCCCATGATCCATCTAAAAACTGGGGTAAAAGACTTCGTTTTCTGTTGCCTTTGCTTGAATTGCATACTACGCAACAGGCAACCAAATTATCAAACGAGTCGTATCCTCCATCATCCTCTGGAATAATGTGGTCGACAGTCGCACCATAACTTTTCAGAGGTTCTGTTCTCCAATGGGCATCCCAGTAAATATTCTCTGGTTTGTGCATTGCAAGTATTTTGACCGCCTGAGCCAAATATAATCGAGCGTTACAATAGCGACATGTAAAGTTGTCACGAACCAGGACATGGGCCTTTGTGTTTATATTCGACATCAGATCGCACCATCAATAATTCAGTATGTTTATCCTTTTCAGGCCTTCTTCTCCCGTTCGTACTCCTCCTTTATCGCCTTGATCATCTCGTCGTCGGCCTCCACCACCAGCGCCCCGATGTAGTTGCAGTCCTTGCAGTGGTAGACCTTGCCGATGGAGCTCCCAGCCTCGTAGTAAAGCTCGGAGCTTCCGCAGACCGGACAGACCTCGACCATCTTCTCCCTCTTCTCCTTCTTTTCAGACGTGGTTTTCTCCCCCTTTGATCTCTTCAGCGCGGATGAGCAGGCAGGCGGCCACCGATCGGCCGAATCGAACGGACGGATAGACTGCCGCATCTTTTTATACTCATCTTTGCCATATTAACCTTTGGAATCATCCTCTTGTTTCGGCTGCCGGAGGGGTCTCGCGCCGCCCGTCGGTGCGTGGTGGGACGTGCCGTAAGGAGGCGAAGCGGATTGCGGACGGAAAAAAATGAAAAAAATGGCGGCGAGGGGAGAGGGGGCCTGGTGCAGGCTCCCCTATTTTGATGCGCCCTCTCGAACCCACGCCCAGGCATCATCGAGCTGGGAATCGTCGAAGTACTTCACCTCTCCCTTCATGAAGAGCTTGGCGAGCTTCGCCATCCAATCTTCCCAACGCTTGTTTCCCACGATGGCTACCTGTTCGAAATTTTTCCCGTACTTTCTCCAGTACTCATAGTCGTCCCAGACGGCCTTAGCTTCCCATCCCTTGAACTCCTCGAGAAGCCAGAGAACTCTGATTTTCCCGGACTTTTCGATGGCGTTTTCGAACTCTGGTCCCATGGCCTTGTAATCGGCGTCCGTCAGCTTTCCGGTCATCCGAAAGCCGACTACGTTTCCCGAACTCTCGTTCAGTTTCTCAATCATATCTATCCCTCCGCTTTGTTCACGATTGGATCTCCTCCAGAAGAGCGGACGTTGAGAAGGATGTCCACGTTCTTGAGGAAATTCTCAAACTTCTCAACGCTCATCTCGTCGCCGGAGACCCCGTAGATCGAATCTATCCTGCAGGTCGTGACATCGTCCACGGCGAATAGGACGAAGTAGACGTCGGGAAGGTCGGTGCCGTCCCCATAGTCCCATTCCTCCCTGTACATCGGCGTCTCGTTCGGATTGATCCAGCCCACGGTCACGTTCTTTACAAAGGTGACCGTGAGATTCTTAACCGCCACGCCGAGAACGTAAGGCGTGGTGTTGAGCCCGCCCTCGGGCGGCTCAGAATACGTGTCAAGCTTTATCCCCACGTTCGATTCCAGGGCCAAAAGGTCGTGAGGCACGTCCTTCACGTCTTCGGAGGTCGACCCTATCGAGAAAGTCTGGCGGGAGTAGCTCGTCGCCGAGGCGACATCGTCCGGCCACTGTGACCCTCGAACGACCAGGGGGTAGGTCAAGCTTCCCGTTTCCATCTCCTGGGAGTCGTTTTTGACAAGGTCCACGTTCAGGGCTATCGAGTAATCATCCGCCTCGATCGTCACGAGATCTGCAACAGCGGGGCCGGCCGCCGCCGCCAGCGCCGCCATCAGGACAAACAAAATTTTCGTGCTCAATTCATCACCTTCTGATCGACAAATTCTGATCGAAAATTCATCCCCTTCAGGGGACGAGGTCCACCTCAGGGCTTGCAGAAGCGCCGACTTCTCGGGTTCCGCAGGGCGTCCAGTCGGACTTTACGTTGATGAAGACGACGTTGCTCGGGACGCCATCGAGGGTGATTATCGCCATCTGCTGTCCCGGCGAGTTGGTGTAGAGGATGATCTGCTTGAACCCCTCAGAGGCAGATCCAAGCTGGCGCTGCCTGGCGTTTCCGCTGAAGTCCATCAGGTAGAGGCTGACCGACCCGTTCCTCGGAAGGTAGATCACTTCGCTCATCCAGGCGCCCAGGGGGCATACGGCGTTCCAGGACCATCCCGAAGAGGTCTCGACCCAGAGGGCGGGCGACGTGGCGGGAAATGCCTCCTCGAAGTTTCGCCAGGAGACGAAGTTCCCCATGAAGTAAACCCTGCTCGGAGGCGCCGTCTTCGCGTTGTAGTTCAGTATCGTTCCCTCTTCCCCCACGGGCGGAGCATCGCAGGTGTATGTGGCTATAGGCGCCTGGGGCTTGGGGACGGGAGGCACGGGCGCTGGCGTTGGAGTCGGCTGAGGTTTTGGTTTCGGGTGGTATTGACACTGTCCTCTGTAGAAGGCCCACTCCTCGCAGGAGGAGCCGTCGGGGAAGACGCAGTACCCAACCTCTCCCCCGGTCGTCGGATCGGTTCTGGTCTCAAGGTCGTACCCCTGAGCTGCGCAGTAGGACGAGGCGGGGTTTGGCATTCCTATCGGCTTCTCGGGCTCCGGGTTGTAGCTGCATTCACCCCTGTAAAACTCCCAGGAGTCGCAGGACGACCCGTCGGGAAATATGCACTTTCCGTCGCTGTACTCGTACCCCTGGTTTGAGCAATAGACGGCGGCTGGGTTTGGCATACCTATCACTGATCCCCCATCGCCGGGGGTCTCGGTGCCGGGTCCCACAATCGGTTCAGGTTCAGGCTCCGGGGCGGGTTTCGGCTCGTACTCGCACTCGCCCCTGTAGAAGGCCCATGCGTCGCAGGACGATCCGTCCGGAAATACGCAATTTCCGCCGCTGTACTCGTATCCCTGGTTGGAACAGTAGTCGGCGGAAGGGTTCGACATCCCAATGTTGCCGCCGGGGCTCTCGGTTCCCGGACCTATGACTCCACCAATGAAATCGCCGTCCTGGGCCGAGGCGACCGCCGAAAGGCAAAGTAGGACTGAGAGCAGGAGGATTCTCTCCATTCCTTTCAATCAATCCCTCCATCAAAGTCGAGGCTGGAAAACATGGCACAACGTCTGTATAAGTTCCCTAATAAAGTTTTTGATGCGTTGTCCAACTCCTCAGAAGTGTTGGAGTTCGCCACGAGTCGAGCATCTCGCCTCCATCTTCGATCTGCCAATTCGTTTTTGTTCAAAACTCTTTCAGCAGCTTGTAGCGTCCCGAAAAATCGAGTCCGGCCATCTTTTTCGAGAAGGTCCTCCCGTAAAAAGAGAAAGTGGGCGAAGAAGTACTCGGCGATCAGCTTCTCCCTCTCAGAGCTGAGAATGAAGAGCGATGATCGGCGTCGGAATCGGTCCCGCGCCGAAGCTCTCTTGTTGGCAAAAATAGTTGATCGGTGGACGACGGCCCACCAAGCCCGTCGAAATTTAAGGAACCAGCCGCCTTCTGTCCCTGGGGAATAGGACAGCGTCCCGGATGTTCTCTAAGTTGAGCATTGTGAGGACGACCCTTCCAAGGCCCAGGCCCCACCCAGCGTGGGGCGGCATCCCGTACCTGAAGGCCCTCAGGTAGAACTCGAACCCCTCGGGGTCGAGCCCCTGGTTTCTTATCTTCTGGACGAGAAGCTCGGGGTCGTGGACCCTTTGAGCACCGCTGGCAAGCTCCATCTGGGGGTGCATCAGGTCAAATCCCCTGCTGATCTCGGGCCTGTTCTCGTAGGGCTGGGTGTAGTAGGGCTTGATCACGGTGGGCCACTCGGTAATGAAGTAGTGCTCGCCGATGGCGCTTCCTATCGCCTTCTCGGCCTCGGTGTCCAGGTCGTCTCCCCACTCGATCTCGGTGGCTCTGCCCTTGTTGGCGATCTTTAGGGCCTCGGTGTAAGTCACCCTCTTGAAGGGTATTTCGGGAACGTCTAGGTCGATGCCGAGAGATTCGAGGTCCTTTTGGCACCGAAGGGCGACGTCCCCGTAGGCTTTAGCCATCCCATTCTCCAGGAGCTTCATAACGTCCTCCTCATCGGCGAAGCTGACCTCGACGTCGATGGATATCGCCTCGTTGAGGTGGCGTCTCGTGTCGTGCTCTTCAGCCCTGAAGATCGGCCCGATCTCAAAGACCCTGTCCAGGCCCGCCGACATCAGCATCTGCTTGTAAAGCTGGGGGCTCTGATTGAGGAAGGCCTCCCTCTCGAAGTAGGTTATGGGAAACAGGGCAGTTCCGCCCTCGGTGGCCGTCGCCACCACCTTTGGGGTGCAGACCTCGATGAACCCGTTATCAGAGAAGAAGTTTCTGAAGGAGCGAAGAACCTCGCTCTCGATCCTGAATACCGCCAGAACCGAGGGCCTTCTCAGGTCGACGAACCGCGAGTCGAGCCTGGTGTCCAGGTCTGCGCCCACCTTTCCGGTGGGGTCCATGGGCAGGGGCGAGTCGGCCTCGTTCAGAACTACGATCTCGGAGGGGATGATCTCGTAGCCCCTGGGAGCCTTAGGCTCGCCCTTAACCCTTCCCTTGACGAGAAGGACGCTCTCCCGGCTTAGGCGTCTGACCCTTTCGAGGAGGTCTTTGTCCACCTTCTTTGTAACCAGCGTCACCTGAGAGAAGCCCTCGCGGTCCCGCAGGATGAGAAAGCAGATCCCTCCAAGGTCTCGAACCTCGTGGGCCCAGCCCGCCAGCGTGACCTCTGCGCCGTCCATTTCCGGAAGTATATCACCTGAATAATGAGTTCTGAGGTCCAAATAACGTCACCGTGGGGAGAATAGGTTTCTGATATAAAAGCAGTCCGCAGATCGGGAGCGATAAGCGTTCCGGGTGGCGAGATTTGTGCCTGTCCAACAGGACCAAATAGGATAAGACGTTCATTAACATAATATTAGGGCAATTTGTCTATAGCCGCAATCGAAGATCCGGCGATGGCGCCGCCTCACCGTCGAAACGGGCTTTGACAAAAGCGTGCCCAATGGCCCCGATGGCGATGAACGTCGCAAATGGCTGAAAAGCATGCGGTAGATATATCTGAAAAGGAGACCGTAGTACCTCCTGGCCTGTAGTCACCATGACGATATCGCGGAAAGATCTGATGGAGCAAGACGAGTTCTGGATATTGCTCTTCGTCCTCGGAAGCGTTCTTCTCAACTGGCCGATCCTATCACTGGTCGCAGGAGGAGGCGAAACCTCCGGGCATTTCACGATACTAGTCTACATAATCGCGGTCTGGCTTATGATCATCCTCTCTGCTTATCTCTTCGACAGGTGGACCTCGAATTGATCAACCCGGTTCTTGCCCTGGCTGCGATGGTGTTATACCTGCTTCTCCTCTTCGGGATAGCCCATTACGCCGAACGAAAGCGCGATCAGGGCAAGAGCATAGTCTCAAACCCCTACGTCTACGCCCTATCCTTCTCGGTCTACGTCACTGCCTGGACCTTCTACGGGAGCGTCGGGAGGGGTGCCACCGATGGCCTTGGATTTCTCCCCATTTACCTTGGCCCCTCCCTGGTGATGCTCCTCGGCTGGACGGTAATAAGAAAGATGATAAAGATCTCCAAGGAGCACCGTCTCGCCACCATAAGCGACTTCATAAGCTTTCGGTACGGGAGGAGCTACGTCATCGGGGCTCTCGTCGTCATCGCAATTCTCATAGTGATAACTCCCTACGTCGCCCTCCAGCTGATAGCCATATCCGAGTCGCTGACGATAATAAGCGGCACCTATCACGAAATCCTGGGGGTCAGAAGGCTGATCGTGGCCGTCCTTCTGGGGGTCTTCGCCATCATCTTCGGTACGAGACATCTCGACCCCCTGGAGCGGCACGAAGGATTGATCGCAGCGGTGGCCTTCGAGTCTGTGGTAAAACTGGTGGCCTTCCTGGCTGCGGGCCTCTACATAACCTACGGCCTCTTCGGCGGCTACGGCGAGATCGTCAGCGGGATCGCTAGCAATCCAGATTACTCTCACCTTTTGGAAGTCGATTACGTCTCCTGGTTCTCTATAACCGTAATGTCCTCATTTGCGATCCTCTTTCTCCCGAGACAGTTTCACGTCATGGTGGTGGAGAACTCCGATGAAGAACACCTGAAAAAAGCGATGTGGCTTTTTCCCCTCTACCTGCTGCTGATAAACCTCTTCGTCCCGGCGGTGGCCTGGGGCGGCCTTCTCCTCTGCGCGCCCGGAAGGGCGGACATGTTCATGGTGTCCATCCCCATCAGTCAGGGGCAAGAGCTTCTCGCCCTCTTGGTCTTCATCGGCGGGACCTCGGCCGCCACGGCCATGGTCCTCGTCTCGGCGGTGACGGTGGGCACGATGATGCTAAACGACCTCGAGATGCCCTACATCGTCCGGAAGATCGGCAAGGGAAGAGACCTGCCATCCCTCATACTCACCTTGAAGCGGCTGAACATACTTCTGGTTTTGGCCCTTGGGTACCTCTACTCTCTCCTGGTGGGGTTCCCCGCTCTAGTCGACATCGGCCAGCTTTCATTCCTCGCAGCCTGCCAGCTCGCCCCGGCAGCCCTTGGAGGCCTCTACTGGAAGAAAGGGTGCCGGCAAGGGGCGGTTGCAGGTCTAGTTGCGGGCTTCTTCATCTGGGGTTATTCCGCCCTCCTTCCGACCCTCGTCGATGCTGGGTGGGTCTCGAATGATCTGATCGCAAACGGACCCTTCGGGATCGCCCTTCTCCGGCCCACGACCCTCTTCGGCCTCCAGCTCGACGTCTGGACTCACGCCTTCTTCTGGTCGATTCTGGTCAACTTCACCCTTTACGTCTTCTTCTCCCTGATCCACGAGCCCACCGATGAGGAGAAGGCCCTCGCCGACAGCTTCGTGGACATATACAAAATCTGTCCTAGGATCGAGCCGTGCCCCGTCCTTCTTTTTGGAGAGAGCATGGTTATAAGGGTGGGGACGGTGGACGAGCTTGAGGGGACGGTGGCCAGGTACATCGGAGCCGAGAGGGCCAAAAACGTCGTCGAGATGAAACTGGTCGACTTGAAGACCACCCGGGAGGGGATAGATGCCAGGCAGCTGTTCGAGCTGAGGGACCGGCTTGAAAAGACCCTGACCGGCTCGTTGGGACCCTCAGCCACCAGGATGATCGTCGAAGAGGAGGTAGCGGTAAAGCCGGTCGTCGAGGTGATCAAGGAAACCAGGCCCCTCTACACCCTGGATCCGGGAAAAACCTACATAATCCCGGAGAAGGCCTACGAGGTGTTCACAGACCAGATAACTCACGGGATAGAGGGGCTGTGCATAACCTCGTCGAATCCCGACGAGATCAGGTTGAGGTGGCATTTCACTGAAACGCCGATCATCAGGCTCAGCCACGAGAAGGGCCGGGGTGAGAGGTACATCGCTCCCAACAACCTTCCCCTCCTCTTCATAACCATAAAGTCCTTCGTGGAGAGCAGCAAGAACAGCATAATTCTCCTGGACAGCCTGGAAGAGCTGATCGAAGAGAACGCGTCCTTGGTTCCGGAGTCGGAGGTCCTCGACTTCGTCCACGCCCTCGAAGGCCTCTCCGGGAAGGGCCGAACGAGACTTGTGCTCAAGGCGAGGCCCGAGTTCGCCAACAAAAAGCTGACCTTTGATATCAATGAGACCCAGCAGCTGATATTCCTCCTGGGACCCCTTTCAGCCTATCTCTTCAAGGTCTTCGCGGAATCGCTTTTGAAGAGGCTTGACGAGCCCTCAAGGGTGATGGTTCTGAGGGAAATTGAGGAGATGATGGAGACCGAGAAGCTCTTCTCTGGGATGAGGGGGCCAGATGAGGGCACAGGCTGCGATCCGGAGATGGGCGAGATCAACGAGGGGCCCCGCGGAAGGGTGGTGAAGATCGACTCAAGCGCGAGATTGAGCCGCTGGGAGTTTTTCGCGGCCTTGAGGCGCCTCTCAAAAGCGATCGAGGCGGTCGATCCAACCTTTGACCTTCTGAGCGCCGCAATGCCTTTGATGGCCAAATACGGTCTGGACCCCATAGAGCTGCGTCTCGTTCCGGGGACGACCTACGTGATCGAGGAGGATAAGCCTGTAAAGAGCCTGAGGGCCTTCAGCGATCTCGTCGACCGGGGCGTGGAAGGCCTATGCATAAGCAGGTACCATCCCGAAAAGCTGATGGAAAGGTACGGCCTCTCCCCGAATAGGGTGATATGGCTCACCCAGTCGGCCGGGATCGAGCCCCAGTACAGGCATGTCGATCCCACCAACTTCCCGAGGCTCTCCAGCATGATCTCCGACTTCCTCTCCAAAGCCAATGAACCCCTGGTACTGCTGGAGGGACTCGGGTACCTCATAACTCAGAGCAACTACGAGTCGGTGCTGAGGTTCGTCCAGTCTCAGAGGGACGTGGTCGCCCTCAAGAAGGGGATATTGATAATTCACATCGACCCTCTCGCCCTGGACACCAAGGAGCGGCACCGGCTGGAGAGCGAGATGGAGATTATCGAGGTCGAAGATAAAAAATCATAAATAACCCGGTGGTAGGTGATTTCCCGTGGTACAAGTGGAGATTTTGATTTTGGGATTGCTGCTGCTAGTGGCGATCTACGTCTCTTTCAGCCTGATAATGAAGTCCGTGAAGTTCCTGGCCCTGAACACCCTATTCGGCCTGATCATCCTGTACCTGGCGAACGTCATAGGCGGCCTTTCCATCCCCTACAGTCTGCCGGTGCTTTTGATCTGCGCCATCCTCGGTGCGCCGGGGGCGATCGCCGTGATAATACTGAACCTCTTCGGCCTGGCGTTCTGAAGTTTAGACCGTATCTTATCGGCAGGCGGTCGGAGAAAACAAAGACGGCGGGGCGCGGTCCAAAGTCCATCCCAAGTCGCCCATCAGCGTACAAGTCTTGACCTTGTGATCGCCAGGTTTCCGGATCGCATCTTCTCGAAATCCAACTCTATACGGCCCTGCATGTTGGGGCCCGCCAAAACGAAGGTTTCAAACTCGCCGGATTCGCCCATTGGATTGATCTTGTTCTTTTCGCAAGCTTGGAGGAACTCGTCTAGAGATTCCCTGTCCAGAACTCGCCCAAGCCAGCTATTCGTCAAGACGATCGGCCCTCAACATTACGATCATAATCTCGAAGCCCTCCTCGATCATATTCGCGAGGATCTCCGCCGGGTCTTTGTGCCAAAGGGGCAATACGAGCTGGATACCTAGCTTCTGGCAGATTCTCACCAGGCGGTTTCGCCGGCGGTTTGATGCGACGGCTCCGATACAGAGGCCGTCGATATCGATACTCGCGAGAGTTTCGATGAGGGGCGAGATCTCGTCCCCCTCTTCAGCGCAAAACTCGATCAGCGGCGCGTCCAGAGATCGGGCCGAAATCCTGGTCAGATCAGGATCGAGTCTCCCGTACATGCGAGAGCTTTGGGATGCTTTCGCCGTGACGAGATACTCCACCTCAAGCCCTGCTTTTCGGATTAGGTGGTGGCTGCAAATTGAGCTTGCGTCACCCGAGAAGAGGACGGCGACCTTCAACTCGAAACCCCTCCCATCAAGCCTGCGACTGTCATGGGTCGGTGCAGCTTTTTGAGCTGATCTGGCCCGATCGGTGGAAGTAGTGGACTACGAAGGCCGCCAGGAGTACGGCCATGATGCCGGTGAGGAAGATCCCGTCGAAGACTCCAGCCCCGCCGATGGAGAGGACGAGGGGTTTTGCGCTCATGTTCATCGATCCTGGGCCGACCATGGGTGGTGCAAGCTCTGCCAGAACGCCGGGGGTGAGGAGGCTGAATACGTCGGCCCCCAGGAGGGTTCCCATCGTCCCGCTGATGTAGGCGAGGGCCGGGGCCGCCTGGAGCTTTCTTGCCAGGGTTAGGCCGCATACGGCGGCGAGGGTGGGGGGAACGTAGACGGGGAGGAGGATCCCCTCGTTTGCCACCGGCATTGCCATCCTGTAGGTTATCACCGCCACGATCAGCGTTCCCAGGATCGCCCTTCTCGTCGAGACGTGGCATTTGACCAGGATCGTCAGGGAGACGAAGATGGGGATTATGCACCCGCCGAGGTTCACGGCCAGGGAGACGGGATGAAAGGTGGTGGGAAAGGAGAGGTCCACCATCGGCGAGATGAGCGAGGCGACCTCCAAAAAAATTGGGGGGTAAGATGTGATCAGCCCCGTGTGGAGGGGAACGTTCACAGCGCTTCCCGCAAAGCTTCCGAAGACCATCAAAAGGGCGTGCCAGTAGCTGAACCCCACCTGGAAGAAGGCCTCTGCTGTAAGCCTGAAGAAGAGGTAGATGACGATCAGAGGCGCGGCCAGGGCCAGCAATATGAGTGCAAGAGAGATGGGGATGACGAGCCATTCGAACAACTTCAACACCCGGAAGACAATTTGTTGGGGCCGTTAATATAGTCTTCCAAATAGTCGTCCAGAAGCCGGAACCGAAAAGAGGATCTCTTTCGAGGAAGGCCTGACCTATAAATTGAGATTAAAAGGAGCGCGAAAGGAGCATAAACGGAGAGTAAAATGAGAGTAAAATGAGCATAAACGGAGTGTTTTCAATATGGCGATAATTGCGGGCAA
>CAZNGI010000067.1:10788-12212 GCA_964572505.1 uncultured Methanotrichaceae archaeon
GAGAGTAAAATGAGCATAAACGGAGTGTTTTCAATATGGCGATAATTGCGGGCAAAGAGCTTCAAGAGATCCTGGACCGGGGCGTCGTCCTTGAGATGATCGATCCCGAGATCCAGGTTCAGATCTGCGGGGTCGACCTCACCCTCAGATCCGTTGAGCGATTTTTGACGGCGGGGGCGGTGGATTACGACAACAAGGAGCGTGTGGTCTCGAAGACCGAGGAGATGACCTTCGACGATGCGGGCTGGGTCCGCCTCGATGCGGGCTGCTACCTTGTGACCTTCAACGAGACCGTCAGCATACCAAACGCCCTGACCGCCCTAGCCAGGCCTCGGTCGAGCCTTCTTCGGAGCGGGGCGACCGTCGAGACCGCCCTCTGGGATCCCGGTTATCGAGGACGGAGCCAGTCCCTTCTCGTAGTCCACAACCCGAAGGGGCTGCGGCTGAAGAGGAACGCCCGGCTGATCCAGCTCGCCTTCTATCGGCTCTCCAGCCTGGCTGACAAGGGGTACGAGGGAGCTTACCAGAACGAGAACCTCTGAAGTTTTCCCATTCCTGCTGGCGGTCGCCCTCTCAAAAGCTCCTGCCACCAATATCCTGAAGAAGGCGGCGACCCAGCGGCCGAAGCTGTGAGTCCAGCTGGTAGAGGAGGGGAACGCCGGTCGGGATCTCGACATTCGATATTCCATCGTCCGAGATCCTGTCGAGGTGCTTGACCAGGGCGCGGAGGGTGTTTCCGTGAGAGACGACGAGGACCCTCCGGCCTGACCTGATCTCAGGGGCGATCCTCTCTTCCCAAAAGGGAACGACCCGATCCGAGACGTTCTTCAGCGACTCAGAAGATGGCAGACGATCCCGAGGAACGTCGCAGTAGCGCCGGTCGAATTTGGGATGCCTCGGATCCTCGAAATCTAGGGGCGGTGGCAGATCCCGGTAGCCGCGCCGCCAGAGCTGGACCTGATCCTCGCCGACCTCGGCCGCCACCTCGTCTCTCGTCCTGCTCTGCAAGGACCCATAGTGCCGCTCGTTCAGCTCCCATGCCTTCACGACCGGGGCCCACTCAAGGTCCATCTCCTCGGAGACGATCCAGAGGGTCTTGATCGCCCTCTTCAATAGCGACGAGAAGGCGATGTCGAAGTCCAGCCCCTCCGATCGGAGGAGGCGACCGGCCCGTCTCGCCTCCTCCTCGCCCCGAGGCGAGAGGCCGACGTCGGTCCAGCCCGTGAACCTCCGTTCGAGGTTGAAGACGGACTGGCCGTGGCGGATGAGGACGAGGGTGAAAACGGATTTCATGGAAAGCCCCGCTACTATCTGAGCCGAAAGAAATAAGATCGACCCGATTTTGAAGAACCGTTGGCGGGGCTGGAGATATTCTTTGCGATCTCTGCCCAGAAATCCGCAGAAAAAATAGATGGTGACCGGAC
>CAZNGI010000068.1:0-12005 GCA_964572505.1 uncultured Methanotrichaceae archaeon
TATCAGCATTGCTGGTCAGTAACGTAGTTGGAGAAATTGACACCCAGCAAATTATAACAGAAGTCGAAACGGAACTTCCGGAGCTGCCATATAACGTGTATGTAGGATGTTATCCGCATATGATCTGGATCGGTGACGGTTCCGTCGACGGGTACATGATTGAGTTGATAATTATAAACACCGGCCTGGCCAACGATTCCCCACAAGCAAATGCGATTGCCGATATGTTGGTAGAGGTAGGAGTCCGAGTTGCCAGTAGATATCCTGATGACAAATTTTGGATCACATCGATGATCCATGATGAAGATCCAACAACACCTAGCATTGTGTCGGAAGCATTCGTAGGTATCTGATAATTCCTGACATGACGATAAGCTTTGATAAAGCACCAACTTCGAGGCGCTCAAGAAGGTGTTGCCCAGCAAGAAGCAGATGGTAATACCCAAGCCCGATGGGACGGCGCGAAGCGTCCGCACCATCGCTTCGCATAACCGGCTGGCAAAGAAGCGGAGCGGATTTGCCAGTCCGAGTTGATGCGATTGTCGGGCAGGTTAACTTTTTCCCGAATCGTCACGCTCTTTGAAAACCTCTTTCGCTGCAGACAGCCCATTAAGCGCTGCAGGAAATCCGGCATAAACCGCCATTTGCATGATCAATTCGACAACTTCTTGCCGGGTGCAGCCAACGTTTAGCGCTCCATGAATGTGAACCTTCAGTTGCGGTTCTGCATTACCCAGAGCTGTTAGAGCTGCAACAACACCAATTTCGCGAGACTTGAGATCAAGGTCAGGACGAGAGTAGATATCTCCAAATGGGAACTCGATCAAGTAACGAGCAAAATCAGGTGCAATATCACCCAAGCTCTCGATGACACGCTCCCCAGCTTCTCCATCAACTTCTTTAAGTTTTTCCCAGCCACGCTGGTAACGGTCTTGATTTTTCATTTCTTCCCCCCAAATAATGCCTGGCGATAACCATCACCTGCGGGAATGAAGCTTCCCGTCAGTGTGTATGGCCTTGTTCTGTGTTAAGGTCTTTCCTCAGTTGCGTTCTTATGTAACTTGAGGAAAAGATTTAACTGACCAGGTTACATAAGATGCTGCCTTGATCCCCAAATACCTCTTGGACGAGCTGTCCGACGAAGATCTCCCCCACCTCATCGAGATCAGGGATTACCTCGATCGGCTGATAAGAGATCGCGAAGCATCTCCCGAAGGGGGCGCCCACAAAGCCGAAACTGGAGAGAGGAGGGCGGGTTCCGTCACTTACAGGCAGGAGTGGGTCTATTGCGGCAAGGACTGCAAGACTTGTCCCCACGGCCCCTACTGGTACTGCTACTGGAAAGAGGACGGCAAAACCAGGACAAAGTACATCGGCAAGGTCCTGAAGGAGGTGGAGCTTTGAGTTTGAGGCGCGTTTTCGTCCTGGCGCTGATCCTTTCGATCTGTATTTTGTGCGGGTGCATATCCACCGACGAGCCAGCGGCTCAGCCGGAAGACCAGAGCAAGGTCAACGTCGTCGCCACCACCGTGCCCCTGGGCCACTTTACGAAGATGGTGGGCGGGGATCTGGTGACGGTCGCGGTTCTGGTTCCACCGGGCGCGAACCTTCACACCTTCGAGCCCTCGCCCCTCAAGCTTGTGGAGGTGGAGGATGCCGACCTCTACGTCAAGAACGGGGCGGGCCTCGAGATATGGATGGAGAGGATAATCCAGGCCAACGAGGATATGCTGGTCGTCGACTCGTCCACCGGGGTGGACCTGATAGAAACTACCGATTCCGACGATCACGGCCACGGCGCTCATCTGGGCGATCACGGTGTTCATGAGAAGATACTGACGGCAGACCCCCACATCTGGCTCTCGCCGAAGAACACCATGATCATCGTCGAGAACATATGCGAGGGACTGATGGAGGTCGATCCCGACAACGCCGATATATATCAAAAGAACAGGGACGCCTACCTCAGTAAGCTCGCAGAGCTCGATCGTGAGCTGAACTCGACCTTCTCGGAGACGGACGGGAAAGAGTTCATCGTCCTTCACCCCTCCTGGAGCTACTTCGCTCGGGACTACGATCTAGTCCAGGTGCCGATCCTCGAAAGCGAAAAGGAGCCGGGCCCCAGGTACCTTGCAGAGATCGTCGAGGTCGCCCGTGAGAAGAATATCACCACGATCTTCGTCGACCCCAACTTCAACCCGAAATCCGCGGAGATAATTGCAAGGGAGATCGATGGCAGGGTTGTGCCCCTCGACCCTCTAGCTGAGAACTACATCGAGAACATGAGGCATGCGGGCCGAGAAATCGCCTCCAGCCTGGACGGTTGATCTGAAAAGGTGGGGGCGAGAAGAAAAATGACCGGTGCGAACGTGGTATCCATTGAGAACCTCTGGGTCAGATTGGACGGCCGAACAGCCCTGGAGGACGTGAACTTAGAGGTCAAAGAGAGGGATTTCCTCGGGCTGATAGGCCCCAACGGTGGGGGAAAAACGACCCTCCTCAAGGCGATCCTGGGCCTGATCAAGCCTCATCACGGAAGGGTCCTAGTCTTCGGAATGAAACCCGAGGCCGCGAGAAAGCGGGTCGGGTACCTGCCCCAAAAGAGCCTCTTCGACCAGAAGTTTCCGATCAGCGCCCTTGAGGTGGTGATGATGGGCCGCTACGGCAAAATGGGCCTCTTCGGCCGCTATTCTCCCGGGGATCGAGATTCTGCCCTAGCAGCCCTTTCGGCGGTGAGGATGCTGGAGCATGCTGATAGAGAGATTGGATCTCTATCCGGAGGCCAGCAGCAGCGGATATTCGTTGCAAGAGCCCTCGTCTCAGAGCCCGACCTTCTCCTTTTGGATGAGCCCGCCACCGGGATCGATAGCTCTCGGCAGCGGGAGTTCTACGAGCTCCTCCGTGATCTGAACGAGAAGATGACGATAATCATGGTCTCCCACGACATCAGCGCCGTCTCGACCTACGTCAAGAAGATCGCCTGCGTCAATAGAAAGCTCTACTACCACAGCTCAAAGGAGCTGACCGCCGAGGACATCGAAAAGGCCTACGAGTGCCCCGTGGAGATGATCGCCCACGGCGTCCCCCACAGGGTTCTGAGGGAGCACGACTGACGATGATCGAGATATTCCAGTACGAGTTCATGCAGAGCGCTCTTGCGGCCGGCATCATAGCCTCGGTCCTCTGCGGCGTCATCGGGATTTACGTCATCCTCAACAGGATCGTCTTCATCGGCGGGGGGATCGCCCACACCGCCTTCGGCGGGATCGGCCTCGGCTACCTCCTCGGGATGGACCCCCTAATATTTGCGGTCCTCTTCTCGGTGGCGGCGGCTCTCGGGATAGGGGCGATCAGCGACCGGTCGAAGGTCTCGGAGGATACCGCCATCGGCGTCTTCTGGGCTGCGGGAATGTCCCTTGGGATCGTCTTTGTGAGCTTGAGCCGCGGCTATGCCCCCGACCTTTTTGACTACTTATTCGGGAACATCCTGGCCGTATCCTGGGGCGACGTGAAGCTGATATCAGTCCTGACCCTCGGGATGCTCGTCCTGGTGGCCCTTCTTTACAAGGACCTGATGATCCTCTCCTTCGATCCAAGCTACGGCGAGGCGGTGGGCCTTCCGGTCAGAAAGCTTCGCCTCCTCCTGCTCTGCATGGTGGCCCTCAGCGTCGTGGTCCTGATAAAGATCGTGGGCATAATCCTGGTGATCGCCCTTCTCACCATCCCCGGTGCCATCGGAAGGCAGCACGCGCGAAGCCTCAAGAGGATCATGGCCATCTCGATCCTTCTGGGCGCATCCTTCGTCCTTGTCGGCCTGATAATATCTTACCAGCTGAACATCCCCTCGGGCGCGACGATAATTCTGGCCGCGGCCGGGACCTTCTTTGCCAGCACTCTTCTAGCCCGGTGAGATGAAAAGTTCAACATATTTGCTTTGGGGACGACTTGTACAACAAACTTATACGCGAAGGGATACAAAGTGGCGGATCGACATGCGTCCAGATCAGATCAGCTCTCTCCTCTCCCTCCTCGTCATCTTCCTTTTGGTTCCGTCCGCCGCCAACCTGGCAGAGGCAGCTTCTGCCTCTGGAGGAGTCCAGTTCGCCGGTGACCACTACAAGGTCGAGGGAGGGCCCAGGATCGACGTCTCCGTCGTAAATCCCGTCTTCGCCCCCGGAACCGACGGGACCCTCAGGCTGGTTTTGGCCAACGACGGCGTTGTTGAACGGCTCGTTCCCGGAGTCGTCCCCCCAGGCTCGGAGGAAGAGGCAGCACAGGAGATGCTAGCGGAGTTCGGCTGCCTGGACGCATCAAACCTTAAGGCGGATCTCCGTTCTGATCGGTCTATCGAGGTTCTCTCCGGGCCAGTCCATCTCGACGTTCTCGGGCCTGGGGAGACCGCTTCCATCGAGTTCGATCTCAGGATCGAAGATGGCGCCGAGGGTCCGATCCCCCTCAGCCTCGACCTCGAATACGAGCAACAGGTCGACGTCAGCTTCAGCGGCGGGACCGCCTCGCCCCTCTATCTTCCTTCGAACCTCCAACTGGATCTCATCCTATCGGTGGAGGGCGACCCTCCCGCCCTCGAGCTGATGGGGACGAGATCCGATCTCACCCCCGGCGAGAAGGGTTCGATCAGTCTCATCGTCGGCAACGCCGGGGAGAGCGCCGCCGCCAACTGCACCGCGCGCCTGGTGGCGGCATCCCCCTTCACGCCCCTGGCTGATCGATCTCGTCTGGGCGACATACCTGCTGGAGGGGTTGCAGTCGCCCGCTTTGACGTTTTGGTGGAGGGGTCGGCCCGGGCTCAGGAGTACAGGATCGGCTGCGAGATAAGCCACGAAGGAGGTGTGGCATCTCTTTCCGTACCCCTGGCGGTTGTTCCGCCCGAAGGGAAGCGCCTTTTGAGGATTCCCTTATTCGTGATCCTTTTGGGCGCCGCAGCTCTTGCGATATTCTGGCTTGTGCGTGAGAGGAGGAATGGGTCGCTTCGCAGGCGCGGCCCCCTCCGGCCCCGGAGATAGACAGGGACGTCCCTTTACGCTGTTGCATGTCACCCCATTTCACCGCCATTGATATCTTCAACCTCCGTCTTTACCAAAATCCATGCCAGCGTTGCGAGCCGCGAAGATCTGCAAGAGCTTTCGAGGCCTTTTCGAAAAGAAGGTGGTTCTTCACGAGGTATCTCTATCCATCGAGGAGGGCGAGATCTTCGGCATCCTCGGTCCCAACGGCGCTGGAAAGACCACTCTAATGTCCATCTTCTCCACCCTGATCCGGCCAGACTGCGGCACCCTGGAGGTTCTGGGCCTCGATGCCCTTCGAAAGACTCACGCCATCAGGGAGAGGATAAACATCAGCAGCGGAAACCCCAACTTTCCCTGGAGCCTCACCGTCAGGGAGAACCTGAACCATTCGGCGATGCTCTACGGCCTCTACGGTCGGGATCTGAAGAGATCTGTGGACGAGGCGATTGCGGCCTTCGAGCTCGAACCTCACGCCGACTCGAAGTTTGAGACCCTATCCACGGGCACCAAGCAGAGGGTCTCCCTCGCAAAGTCGATCCTGAACCGGCCCGAGATCCTCTTTCTTGACGAGCCGACCTCGGGCCTCGACCCGGAGATGGCGATGAAGACTAGAGCCCTCATCAAAAAGATCTACGAGGAGCAGGAGATCACCGTCGTCCTCACAACCCATTACATGCCCGAGGCCGAGGAGCTCTGCGATAGAATAGCCTTTCTTCGAGAGGGCAGCTTGATCGCCCTTGGAACCCCCGGAGAGCTGAAGAGGGCTCTGAAGATCGGGCACAGGATCTTCGTCGAGTACGAAGGGGATCTCGACCCGATGAAGCTAATCATAATCCCAGGGGTCATGGACGTCAGGCAGTCTCCCGGTAGGGTGGAGATGGTCTTCGACCATTCCGAGAGGGCCGTCAGCAGGATAATAAAGGCTTTCGAGGGGGCAGATATTTTGGACATAGGCATAGATCAGCCCGATCTGGAGGACGTCTTCCTTGAGCTGGCGAGGTGAGCTGAACAAGTTCTTGTCCGCGACTTACAAGAACTGGATTATATCCAAGCGGAACGTCTTCACCGTCTTCGAGCTGATATTCTGGCCCTTCATCGGCCTTTTGTCGATCGGTCTGCTCACCCGCTTTCTCGAGGTGACGGACGAGATGGTCGCCTTCGTCCTCGTCGGAGCGATCGCCCTCAGCATCCTCCAGATCAGCCAGATCGACGTCGCCTACATCCTCCTCTTCGACCTCTGGAGCAAGAGCATCAAGCAGACCTTCGTGGCCCCGATCCAGGGCTACCACCTGGTTTTGGGGGCGATGCTCTTCGGGGTGATCAGGGGCTCGGCGGTATTTCTCATCCTGGCCCTGGCAAGCTCCCGCTTCTTCGGCTTCGACTTTCTCGCAGGAGGCCTGGTCACAGTCATCGTCTTCCTCGCCGGGATTTTCATCACCGCCGCGTCGATCGGGATGGTGGTCTGCATATCGATCCTCCTCTTCGGCCAGAGGGCGGACGTGGCGGCCTGGAGCCTCAGCGGGATAATGATGCTGGTGAGCGGGGTCTACTACCCCGTGGAGATTCTGCCCGGACCCCTCCAGCTCCTCTCGAAGTCGATACCTCTGACCTACTTCCTCGAGTACTACCGGTCAGCCTACGGCTACGGGTCTCACCAGGTCCTCCTCGGAATGGGCCTTGCCCTCCTGTACTTTGCGGCGAGCCTTCTGATCCTGAACCTGGCCATCGAGAGGGCGAGGACGACCGGCATGATGTTGAGGCTATCGGAGTGAGAACCGATCCCTGGAATAACGTTTTAAAGTCGACCATTCTTATTCAGTGGGGCGTTGAACTTGACCATCGAGGGCTTGATCGGCAAAATCAGATTGGGAGACCTCCACCCCGTCCGAGTGATGGGAGTGATCAACCTCAGCCGCGAGTCGTTCTACAAGGAGTCTTTCGCAGGGCAGGACGCAGTTCTTGAGCGTGCCCTGTCCTTCGCAAAGGAGGGGGCAGTGGTCCTCGACCTGGGCGCCGTCTCCACGGCACCGGGATCGCCGGAAATCCCCGAGGACGAAGAGCGAAGAAGGCTTTTTCCGGCCCTCGAAGTCGTCTTGGACGGGCTGGGAGATGATGTGGCGATCTCCGTAGATACCCAGAGGGCAACGATCGCCGATGATGCCCTATCCATGGGTGCCCCTTGCATAAACGACGTCTCCGGCCTTCTGGACCCTGATATGGCCCGAACCGTGGCCGACCATGACGGATCCCTGATAATAATGGCCTCAAAAGAGAGGCCCGGCGACCTCCTCGAAATGGGGGATATCGTGGCATCTTTAGGCGATAGGTTGAAGGATGCCGCAGAGGCCGGCGTCTCTCCTGAGAAGGTGACCGTCGATCCGGGGATCGGCCACTGGACGCCGCCCAAGGGGCCGGGGCACGACCTCGCCATCCTGGACGGCCTCTCTCGTCTGAGGGTGCTGAATAGGCCGGTGATGGCGGCCGTCTCCAGGAAGTCCTTCATAGGCGCGGTTTTGAAGAGGCCCAATCCCGGTAAGAGGCTCCAGGGGTCTCTCGCCGCCACCGCCATCGCCGTCTACAACGGGGCCCACCTCGTCAGGACCCACGACGTTGCCGCCTCGATGGAGACGATCAGGATGGCCGAGGCGATCCGGGGCGGGCCACCGCTATCCAGGACCGAAGGCGGAATCGAGGTGGAGGTCTTTGCATACTCGGGCCATCCTCGGGATCTGTCTTGGGCCTTCGCCGGGATCGGGGTTGGGGGGGACGGCTCCAGGGCCCTCGGCGGAAAGGGCTCTTTCCGGACCCTGTACCTTCGGGGCGTGACCTCGATGGAGGCGATAGTGATCAAGCAGGAGATGCTGGCCCGGGGGGGCGACGCCGCGATCCCCATGGGCGCTCTTCGATGCGATCCTGGTGAGATGGAGGTTATGGTCCTGGGGACTGCTGCCCAGGTCCGGGGCCTCGTAAAAAACCTGTTGGGCCAGCCCTTCAATCTGCCCGCTGTGGGCCAGGCCATCGAGGAGGCGCTGGAGCGGATGGAGGATCCAAAGCGGTATTGGTGAGGCCTTTGGAAGTTCTGGGAATAAAGACGGAGCTGGTCAGAGCGGGGGACGACCTGGTGGAGTTCCTCTGGCGAGGGATGGAAAGAGCAAGCCTCAACCTCGAGGACGGCGACGTCCTGGTGATCGCGGAGAGCGTGGTGGCGACCGCCGAAGGCGGGGTTGTTAAGCTATCGGACGTGACCCCAGGGTCCCGAGCCCTGGAGCTGGCGGACAAGTACAGAAAAGACCCGAGGGAGATGGAGCTGATCATCGTTTGCTCTGACCGGATCATGGGCGGGATCCCCGGGGTCGTCCTGACCATCAAGGACGGCTTTCTCTACCCCAACGCCGGGATCGATCACTCCAACGCGCCGCCAGGCCACGTCGTCCTGTTCCCGGAAAAGCCCCAGAGGTCTGCAGCCCAAATAAGAAGGAGGATGGGAGAGGCCAAAGGGAAAAAAATCGGCGTGGTCATCGGCGACAGCCGGACCCATCCCCTCCGCCTCGGGTGCGTCGGCGTGGCCCTCGCCTGCGACGGCATAGTTCCGGTGGAGGATGCGAGGGGCCAAAAGGACCTTTACGGAAGGCCCCTGGAGGTCACCAGGAAGGCTGTGGCCGACAACCTCGTCTCAGCGGCCCAGATCGTCATGGGCGAGGGGGACGAGGGCATCCCCGCCGTGATCATCAGGGGGGCCCCGGTGAAGTTCGTCGATGACGGCGAGGATATGGCGATACCGAGCATAGCTCCCGAGGAGTGCATGTACATCGGTTCTCTCCGGTGCGGCCCCCACCCCTACGAGGGCGGGTACGATCGACTGATCGCAGAGGCGATAAAGGCCAGAGAGCGGTCTTATGCCCCATACTCGGGGTTCCGTGTCGGTGCAGCCCTCCTCACCAAGGGCGGGAAGGTCTACTCCGCCGCCAACGTTGAGAACGCCTCTAGCGGGGCGGCCATCTGCGCCGAGAGGGCGGCCATCGCCAAAGCCGTCTCCGAGGGGGAGAGGGACTTCGAGGCCCTGGCCGTCGTCGCAGAGACCGAGGAGCCGGTCGCTCCTTGCGGCATATGCAGGCAGAACCTGATCGAGTTCGGTGAGGAGGTCAAGGTTATAATGGCAAACACAAAGGGGGATGCCGAGATCGCCACCGTCGATGAGCTATTGCCGAGGGGGTTTACGGGGAGGTATCTGAAATGAGGTCCTGCGGGAGTTGTCAAATTACAGCGGATTAGGCAAACTGATGAGTTTTTCAACAGAGCATCATAAGAGAGAAGTACTTATTAAGTGGCCAGGACATAGCTGCGGCCAATTACCTTTGCTGAAATAATACGCCTGGAATGAGTGATACATCAAGAGGATTATATTATGAAGATATTATCAGTGGTCGGGGCAAGGCCGAACTTTGTAAAGCTTGCGCCCCTTTCCAGAGCAGTAAGAAATAAGTTTGAAGAAGTAATCGTACATACCGGACAGCATTACAACTACGAAATGGACAAGATCTTCTTTGATGAGCTTGGAATTCCAGAACCAGATTACCACCTAGGCGTCGGTTCCGGAACTCATGGGCATCAGACTGGAGAGATGATAAAGAGAATAGAAGACGTCTTAATAGAAGAAGAACCGGAGTTGGTCCTGGACTTTGGGGATACTAATACAACCCTTGCCGGAGCTATCGCAGCAGTTAAGCTGCACATCAAGATCGCGCACGTGGAGGCTGGCCTTCGATCCTATGACAAGAAGATGCCCGAAGAGATCAATAGAGTTCTGGTGGACCATTGCTCGGACCTGCTCTTCTGTCCGACCAAAACTGCGGTCGATAACCTGAGAAACGAGGGAATAGTTGGCGGAGTCTATCTGACAGGGGACGTGATGGTAGATAGCCTGAACTATTGTATAACGATTGCAGAAAAAAAGTCGAAGATTTTGGATGAGCTGGGCTTGAAGCCCAAAGAGTACTTTCTGGCTACGGTTCACAGAGCTGAGAACACCGACGATCCCGAGAGGTTAAGGAGCATAGTCGATGCATTTTGCGAGGCAGGAAACGTGGTGTTCCCCTGCCATCCGAGAACGGAGAAGCTCCTACGTCAGTTTGGGTTATGGGATCGGCTACAGGAGAATGTTAAAATTATAAAACCTATTGGATACTTTGATATGCTTCTGCTGGAGAAAAATTCAAAAAAGATTCTGACCGACTCAGGAGGCGTTCAGAAGGAGGCCTACATATTAGGAGTCCCGGGAATTACTTTGAGAGATAACACTGAGTGGGTCGAGACTGTGGAAGACGGATGGAACGTACTGGTCGGCGCCGAAAAAGAGAAGATCGTAAAGGCGATAAGGGAATTTGAACCAGAGACGGAGCAAAGGGACGTCTTCGGGAAGGGTGACGCAAGCGAGAAGATGGTGAGAATTATAGAGAATAATTAATCATAAAAAGGTATTTATTATGAATATACTGGTGATACCCACTACAGACTGGATCCGGCATCCTATCCCGAACAGGCTCAACTTCATATTCGACATATTGGCAGAAGAGCACGAAGTATACGTGCTGCATTTCAATCTCAAGAGGTTCAGAGATGAAGAGGCGAGAGATACGAAGTGCAAGCTGGTCGATGCAGGACTGCTCGAAGTCGAGGACCCCTCTCTATATTATATCCTAAATTCGCCCAAGCACCTCCTGAAGATAAGAGAGACCGTCAAAAGAGAAGAGATAGACCTGGTGGTTTCCGCGAATATTCTGCCCTCTTTCATGTCCAACCTGACGAACGTTCCTATAGTGTTTGATTATCTGGATCATCTGGAAGAGTCTGCAGCCATATATTATCCTGATTCGGCCTTTGGAAAGCTGGTCAAATTCAGCGTGGGGATGATCACCAGGTACAACCTCAGGCACGCCGATTCGGTGATAACGGTTACCGAAGAGCTCAAGGATTTCCTGAAGGGAATCGGAGTCGAAGAGGTCGCGGTGATCCCGAATGGTGTCGATACCAGCCTGCTGAGATCTATCCCCGCAGAGGAGGCGAAAAGGGCCCTGGGGCTGGAGGGCAATGTTCTGGGATATGTGGGGTCGTTGGAGCATTGGGTGGATCTCGAAACCGTCGTCGAGGCGTTGCCAGAACTAAACGTCAAATTGCTCGTGGTCGGTCCGGGATTGTTCACTGATTACGGGGAGACGATCAGAAATATGGCCGAGAAACTGGGTGTCGCCGACAAAATCGTCTTTACCGGAGCTGTCAAATACTCGGAGCTTGGAAGGTACATCTCCGCGATGGACATCGGATTGAATCCGCTCAAGAAAATGAAGAAGAATGAATATGCAGTTGGCGGGAAGATATTCAATTACCTCTCCTGCGGAAGACCGGTTCTCTCCAGCAGGATGACCTCTCTAGTAAGGGTTCTTGGAGATGAACTCGTCTATTACGACGACAAAGAGAGCTTCATTGCAGAAGTTGAGAATATGCTGAGCGCTTCCCACGACGAGAGAAGATACAGAGAAGTTGCGGAGAGGTTCGACTGGAGAGCCATCGCAAATGAATACGAAAAAGTCTTGAGGCAAGTCGCATGAAAGTACTGCTGCTGGCCAATCAACCAGAAAAGACCACCAGGCTCCAGATGTTTCGAGGTACTCTGGAGGAGCTGGGATACGAGGTCGCGGTTCCCACGTTCAACACCATAAACTGGGAAAAGATAGCTAGACAGGCCGCCAAAGCTGTCAAGAGCGAGAGGCCGGACGTGGTTCACGTCTTCAACGTTCCGGACGTGATATATCGCAACTTGCCGAAGTTGAGGGGATCGTACTTCGATAAACTGATCTACGACTACAGGTCCCCTTGGGGGGTCGAGCTGCAGGTCTCCTTTGGAGCCGCCGGAAAAGTTTTTGGGGAACATTTCGAGAAGGGCTTGGCGGCAAGTTCTGACGCCATCACCACGGTTAACAC
>CAZNGI010000069.1:0-11939 GCA_964572505.1 uncultured Methanotrichaceae archaeon
CATGATCAAGGTTGGAATAGTCGGCGGGTCCGGCTACACCGGCGGCGAGCTGCTCCGCCTCCTGAGCCTCCACCCCGGAGCTGAGGCGGTATGCATAACCTCCCGCAAGCTGGAGGGTACCCCGGTGGGGGACGTCCACTCCCACCTTCGGGGTATCTGCTCCCTCAAGTTCGAATCGCCCACGATATCGGAGATCGCGGAGAGGTGCGACCTCGTCTTCACCGCCGTACCCCACGGCACGGCCATGAACTGGGTTCCGGGACTCCTGGACGGAGGCGCCAAGGTGGTGGACCTCTCCGCCGACTACAGGCTTCCCCTGGACGAGTTCGAGAAGACCTACAAGATGAAGCACAGGGCCTTCAGGGAGGCGGTCTTCGGAATGCCGGAGCTCCACCCTGAGGTCAAAGGAGCCGAGTTCGTCGCAAACCCCGGATGCTACCCCACGGGCGCCAGCCTTTCGGTGGCGCCCCTCGTCAAGGCGGGCCTGGCTGAAAGGGTCGTCTTCGACTCCAAGTCCGGGATCTCCGGGGCCGGTATCGCCCCCTCCGAGACGAGCCACTACCCGAACCTGGCCGAGAACGTTATCGGATACAAGCTCACCACCCACAGGCACACGGCCGAGATAAGGCAGGAGCTGAGACGGCTGTCGCCGAAGGTAATGGTCAGCTTCACGCCTCATGTCGTCCCCGCCATAAGGGGGATTTTGACGACGGCCCACCTCCTGGTCAAGGACGAGTTTGTGGGCAAGATCCCCGACAAGGCCGAGATCTCGAAGATCTACGAGGAGTTTTACAAGGACGCCCCATTCGTCCGGATGTTGCCGGGATCGCCCTCCTTCGGCGGGGTCAGGGGCTCGAACTTCTGCGACATAGGCTTTGAGGTGGACGGGTCGGGCGATAGAATAGTCGTCCTCTCGGCGATAGACAACCTGGTGAAGGGAGCCTCTGGCCAGGCGATCCAGAACATGAACCTGATGATGGGGCAGGGCGAGACCGAGGGGCTTTGGTTCCCGGGCGGCGCGCCCTGATGGGCTGAAAAGGCCACGGGTCCGACTGAAAGGGTAAATAAAGAGAGAGATCGAGGAGGTAGGGCATGAAGGTCAGGGACGTGATGAAAACAGAGCCGGTCGCCTGCCAGGCGAGAGACGCCGTAAGCGACGCCGTGAAGCTTCTCAAGAGAAACGAGATCAGCGGGATGCCGGTTCTGGATGGAGAAGAGCTGGTGGGGGTGGTCTCCGAGTCGGATCTTCTCAAGATGCTCTCCACCGAGGATGAGGGGGGGCTATGGCTTCCGAGCCCTCTTGAGATTCTGGAGGTTCCGATCCGGGACTTGATCCGATGGGAACGGCTTCAGGCCGGGGCTGAAGAGGTCGGCATGATCCGGGTCTCCGAGGTGATGACAAAGAAGGTCCACACCGTTGGCCCCGAGGACTCCATCGAGCAAGCGGCATCGATCATGGTTCGCCACAGGATCAACAGGCTCCCGGTCTTGGAGGACGATAGGCTCGTGGGGATCGTCACCAGAGGAGACATAATAGCGGGACTTGGGATGGAGGCGTCCGAGGTTGAAGAGGATTGAGGGCGGGATATCTGCGGTCGATGGGGTCAGGGCCTCCGGGGTCAAGCATGAAAAGTACGGCGTGGCCCTGATCGCTGCCAGCGGGACGGCTGCGGGGGTCTTCACGACGAATAAGATCAGGGCAGCGTCCCTGGACGTGACCGCTGAAAATTTGGCCATCGCAAAAGGGTGGCTTGAGGGCGTCATCGCCAACAGCGGCTGCGCCAACGCCTACACAGGCCCGCAAGGCGTCGAGGATGCAAGGTGGATGGCGGGCCTCCTCGCAAGCCACCTGGGCGTCGGGATCGAGAAGATCGGCGTCGCATCGACCGGAGTTATCGGCAGGTATCTGGACCGCGACCTGTTGACCGAGATATTCCAGGAGGCGAAGGCGAGTCTTCGGTCAGACACCGAGGCGAGCCAGGATGCTGCAAAGGCGATCATGACGACGGATACGAAAGTCAAGGAGATCGCCGTCGAGCACGAAGGGTTCAGGGTGGCTGGGATCACGAAGGGCGCTGGCATGATCGAGCCGAATATGGCGACTATGCTCTCTTTCCTCTACACCGACGCCAAGGTCTCGCCGGAGACGCTCCGGGAGTGTCTCCTCGAAGCGGTGGATGACAGCTTCAACATGCTGATCGTCGACGGCGACACCAGCACCAACGACATGGTTCTGATCACGGCGACGGGACGGGTCGAAGGAGATCCCCAAAAGTTCAAAGAGGCGCTCAATTACGTCTGCGTCGAGCTGGCGAAGATGATGGCAAAAGACGGCGAGGGAGCAACGAAGCTCGTGGAGACGCAGGTCACGGGAGCGAGAAGCAGGGAGGACGCCCGCCTCGCCGCCAAGACGATCATGGGAAGCAGCCTCGTCAAGACCGCCATCTTCGGAAACGACCCCAACTGGGGAAGGATCGTGGCGGCGGCCGGAAGGTCCGGGGCTGACCTCGACCCCGAGAAGATCACCCTATCGATATCTGCAATTGGCCAGGATAAAGAGGTCTTCCTCGTCGAGGAGGGCAAAATCGTCGACGGCGTCCTGGAAGAGGCCGAAGATGTGATGAAGTCTGAGGAGCTTGTGATCACCCTCGACCTGGGCCTAGGCGATGGCGCAGCCCGCTCATTCGGCTGCGATCTGAGCTACGATTACGTCAAGATCAACGCGGAGTACACTAGCTGAGGAGCGCGGGAATCATGCTTTTGAGAGGAGAAAGGCTAGGCGAGATCTCCGGGGACGTCCTGGAGTTCATTTCCTCGCGGGAGGCCGATCGGTGGATATTCGAGGCGGACCTTCTGGTGGACAGGGCCCACCTGGTGATGCTGAAGGAAAAGGGCCTGATCGCTCCAGAGGAGTTCAGCGAGATCGTGGCGGGCCTTGAAGGGATCGAAGAAAAGAACCTAGGCGAGGGTGAGGACGTCCACGAGGCGATCGAGGCCGAGCTGATATCGAAGGTCGGCGCTGTGGGGGGCAGGATGCACACCGGCAGGTCCAGGAACGACGAGGTGGCCACCTGCATCAGGATCGTCCTTCGGGACGAGATTCTCTGCCTGATGGCCGAGGTGAACGCCCTTGCCAAAGCCCTCGTGGAGAGGGCCGCAGAGCACGCGGAATCGATAATTCCGGGGTTCACCCACCTCCAGCACGCCCAGCCGACAACCCTCGCCCACCACTTCCTGGCCCACGCCGACGCCCTGTTGCGGGATTTCGAGAGGCTCCGCGATTCCTACCCGAGGGTCAACAGGTCACCTCTCGGCGCTGCGGCCTTCGTCTCCACCGGCTTTGATATCGACAGGGAACGAACGGCCCAGCTCCTCGGCTTTGAGGGCCTCGTAGAAAACAGCATGGACGCGGTCTCGACGAGGGACTTTCTCCTGGAAGCCCTCTCCACGTCAGCGATCTTGATGGCGAACCTGAGCCGACTTGCAGAGGAAATGATCCTCTGGAGCACCTCGGAGTTTGGCTACATTGAGCTTGACGACCTATTCTCCTCGACGAGTTCCATCATGCCCCAGAAGAAGAACCCAGACACCGCAGAGCTTGTCAGGGGAAAGACAGGATCGGTCTTCGGGTCCCTGGTCGCCGCTCTCACAATATGCAAGGCGCTTCCCATGAGCTACAACCGGGACCTGCAGGAGGCGACGCCGAACCTCTGGCGGGGCGTTTCTCTGACACGAGGCGCGGTCAGGATCGTTGCAGGGTGCATATCGTCGGCGAAGTACAGATGCGACCGGCTTGAAAAAAGCGCCGGGACCGGGTTCTCGACGGCGACGGAGCTAGCAGACTCCCTGGTCAGGACGACGGGGATTCCCTTTCGGACCGCCCACCAGATCGTGGGGGCCCTTGCGGTCAAAAGCGAGAGCCCGACGATCCATGACCTGGACGAGGCCGCCGAGAGGATCGCAGGAATAAAGCCGAGCGAGAGGGGATTTGGCGAGGATGAACTGAAGACGGCGCTCGACCCGAAGGAGAACGTCGCCCTGAGGTCGAGGACCGGAGGTCCCGCGCCCTCGGAGACGAGAAGGATGGCCGCCGACCGGAAAAAGAGGATCGAGGAGAACGAGCTTCTGGTCGAAGAGATGCGAGGGCGGGTCGACCGGGCGCTCGAATCCCTGCGGGAGATGAGGTGATCTCCCTCCCTTCTCCGGGAACTATCGATGGCGTCTGAGATCTCAGGACGGGTGACGACGACGGCGCCGGGAGGCGCGTCGACTGGAGCAGGCCGGGCCCAGCCAGGCGGGAAAGCCGATCGGAAGGCCGGGCCCGCGAGCTGGAAGCGGCAGCTTGGCTTTTTCCTCCTCGTCTTATCCTGCCTTCTTTACGGCTCGCTCCTCCTCGTCCCGATGACCTCCTTTTCCACCGAGGGGAAGGTCGCCCTCTCGTCCCTGCTGGTCATCTCCGGCGAGGCGTCCTTTTGGATCGGCGGTTTAATTATCGGGCGAGAGGTGATCGCCCGGTGGCGAGGCGCCCTTGATCCGCGCCGGTGGCTCCGGGAGCGGGGATAGAGGCGATGGCGTCTCTTCTCTTTGAGCCCAGTTTCCTGATGAAGCTAACTTATCGTCATGGGCTGGGATTTGCCCGGGGAACAATGAAAGTGCAGGGGTTAAGAAGAACTCCAAAATACGGAACGGGGAACGGTGCGAACTGATCACTCGACGCCTTTGGCCGTAATCCGGAGCTCTGCGGTCGCGCCCTCGGGCATGGACCTGTGCTTCATAAGCCTTGCCAGCCTCTTTCCCTCGCCCCTCTTCTCCAGGAAGATCGAGGTCTTGGTGGCGTGATCCATCGCCATCCCGCCCAGGGGCCTGAGGTTTCCGGTCTCGATCTCCATGTAGACCTGGTTTGTGACGACCACCGGGATCCTGTGCCTCCTTGCCATCTCCTGAAGCTCGCCGAGCTGCGCCGCAAGAGCCCTCCTCACGGGCCTGTTGTCATCGCCCTCGAAGGCCGCCCTGTAAAGAGACGTCGCCGAGTCGAGGATCACGAGGCCGAACTCCTTTCCCATGATCTTGGTGGCGTCTTTTATTGAGGCGTGCTGCTGCTCCAGGTTCAAGGGCTCGAAGACGACGATCTTCGTGCCGACCTCCTTCGCCTCATCTCCCGCGATCTGCTTGAACCTCTCGACCGAAAAGCCCTCGGTGTCGATGAAGATCACCTTGAGCCCGCGGACGACGGCCTGGACCGCCAGCTGCAGAAGTATGTTCGTCTTGCCGGTCCCAGCCTCGCCGTAGATCTGGGTTATGATCCCCGGCTCAAAACCCCCACCTAGGAGCCGGTCCAGCCCCTCACAGCCCGAAGGCAACCTCTCCTGCATGATTACTCGAACTGCTCAATCAGCTCTTCCAGCCGGTCCATCGCCTCGATCTCCCTGGGCCCGCCGCACCGGTTCACGATCCGCCTGATCTTGAAGATCTCCTCCAGGTAAAGGTCGCTTTTGAGGGCGACGTAGCGGGTCGCGGCTACGGCAGCCTCGACGACCAGGTTTATCCCCCGGTTCACGGCCCTAAACTCCCTCTTCAGGACTTCGCCCTTGACGAACTCGACCTCCGGGAGAGCGATGTCCAGGTTCTTAGGCTCGCATTCGAAGAGGGCCCAGGCCTCTGCGTCCTTGAGGGTCAACTCCCCGTCCCTTTCGACGAACCCGTCTTCCGGGATGTCGTTTAAGGCCGTCTCCACAAAGAGCATCGGATCGTGGGATACGTTGGCGACGAACTTGCCTCCGGCCATTATGTTGTCGTAGGTGTGAGACCCGACAAAGAGCCTCACTGAGAGGGCCTCGCCCTTCTTAATCAGCCCCAGGGGCGCTGCGTTGAAAACTCCCTTTTCGTTCTCTGTGGTGGCTATGATCTCATTTATTCCGTCGAATATTCCGACCTCTTCGATCTCCTCAAGATCGTAAATCATCCTTCTTCACTCCTCAGAATGGTGCCTTTGACCAGGGCTATGAACAGGGCTGCTGCGATCAGGTCAGCCGTGGACCCTGGGTTGATGTCCTCCTCTACGAACTTTCGGTCCAGCTCCTCGGCCAGGCGGAGCGTCTCTTTGACCTCCAGCCCCAGGATCGACCCCGCCCTCGTCGACGCCTCTTCAGCCTTCTCTAAACCGAACTTCGAGGCAACGAGGCTGTCGGGGACCTCTGCCAGGGCCTCAAGGTACGTCATCACCACCCCGTCGTTTAAGCCCAGCTCTGCAACCCTTCTTCCCAGAAGCTCAGCAAGCTCAAAGCTCCTCATAAACCCTGTCGACCACTCCCTCGCCACGAGATCGTGACCCTGGGAGAGGCGCATCAGATCCAAGAGCGTCTTTCCCTCCGAGCGGACCCGATCGGCAGCATTGGGATCCTTCAGGCTCAGATCTTCCACCTCTGTCACCCTTACTCCGGCGAAGTTGAAGGCGGCGTAGAACTCCGCTGAGTCCTCTGCGGTCGTCTCTTCCAGAACCCGGGCGACCTCGCCCTTCAAATCTCCGTTTCTTCCCGCAGCCACCGCCAGGGGGACGAGGAGGGCGACGGAGCCGAAGTGGGTGTTCTGGAATAGGCCCCACCCCTTCCAGGAGGAGACCGCCCGTCTGATCAGGGTGCCCGTTGACTCAGACCCCAGGGCCGCATCCCTGAAGGCCGGATATGCTGAAACCGCGCTGATCAGGAAGTGGTGAAATTTGATCTCGTCGAAGTCGTGGCCCCGATCAACGTTTCCAGGCTTTGGGGTGGAGGATAGCTCGATCAGCATCGAGAGCAGTGCCGCCTGGGCCACGCGGTCCGGACTCGTATTCATGCTTTCAGCAGATCCTCGGCCAGCTTCTTCTTCAGCCTCATGTACTCATCGGGAGCGATCCCGTGCCTATCAAGGACCGCGTCCCTCATGAAACAGGGCTTTGTGATCTTGCAGCACCAGGCTAGGCTTCCAAAGCACGTACCATCGCCGGGCTCCAGCGGCGTGCCCTTCGTCAGCGCGAGCTTTCTGTCGACGAACTCTTTCGGAGAGATGTTGATCTTCTTGAGGGCTCCTAGGAGGGGGCAGTTTTTCACCGGCGGGCAGCAGAAGGCCATGCCTCGCAGGTCGCCACCGGAACAGATGTGCTTTGGAGCGTTGTACCAGCCCACAAGATCGTGGAACCTCTTAAGGGTATCAGCGAGCCATGCGACAAACTCGGGGTCGGCCTCGTCGGAGAGGGATATCATATCAGCTCCCATCGAGAGGATGTTCCTTGCGTCCTGGAAGTCGCCGACATCGCACCTGATCATCAATGGAGGCGCTCCGCCATCGGATATCTTCTTCACGATTTTGGGCGCCATTGGACCAAGGCCCCGAAGGTCGAGATGAAGGAGGTCGACGCCCGCTTCCTTCAGTTCCCGAGCCAACGATCTCAAATCCTCAACGGCGTCGGGCCTCGCCCTTACCGAGAGGGTGGCGCCCGAATTCTTTATCGCTCTGACGAGATCAGCGATCCCGTCCTTTAGGGGAAGTTCCACTTCCATGAGGCGCCCCTCTTGGGCTGCCATCTTGGCCGTCTCCGTCAGATCTTCGAGTTTTCCCCCCACGATCGAAAACCCCAGGGCGGACCGGGTGCGGCGCTGATCCATCGCCATCTTTATTTCAGAGGGGGTGACCTCGTCAAGGTTGAAGCGTCCCAGCATGATCAGGCCTGCCGAGCCATTGAAGCTGCCCAGATTGCGGGAACCATTCGGTGATATGATCGCAACAGGATCGTCCAGATTCATGTATCCGATTTTCAACATCAATGTTGGGCCCCATGACGACTCTCCTGGTTGACATATCAGCTTTTCGGCCTAATCGAGGGGTCGTGAAAGGTCCAATATCAGATGCAAGATATTTTTATAATACTACACCAAAAGTCCCATCCAGCGAAAGGGTATCTTTTAAATTTGTTGTTTCCAGCTTTAAATGACCGCTAAAGCAAAAAAAATGCGGATTTTCGAATTGGTCACGCTTCTTTTGTCAGAACCATCGTTTTTCCACAGCAGACAAGCTGGCCTGCACCCGCTTCCTTGACCTCAACCACGTTGCCGCAGACCTCGCATCTGTAAACCTCACCAACTTTGGTCATCTCGTTTCACCTCTGACCTTAAGTTTGTCGCTTTTTACTTTAAGTTTCTTTTGCCAAAAAGTTCGGCCCTTGCTGACGGGCAAAGGATGCAAGCCGATGCAAGCCGATGCTAAACGCCGCACCAAACTGGGAACTGATTACGGATATTGAGCCCAAAGGGGCGAAGGTGCTCTTCTAGGCACCAGGCTGGAAGGCCGACCAGAAAAGCAGTTCTGCAGCCTCACTCGAAGCCCTGAACGAAGCTCTTGACGCAGAGCCTCAAATCGGGGTGGTACCCGCCCTCCAGGATGGCAAAGCGCCGTCCGTCGCACTTTTTCTCCGCACCAAGCCTGATGATTCGGCCGATCTCCCAATAGTCCTCGATGGCGAGAAGGCCGCCCCAGTCCTCCATGTAGGTGTCAAAGCCCGCAGAAATCGCCACGAGATCGAATTCGTGCATTTCAAGCGCATTTTCGACCTGGTCCAGGTACCCATTCCTGTCCAGCTTCAGGTAATCAAACCCCATGTCGATGGCGCCAACGTTCGCGATCTTCACCTTCTCGTCCCACCGGAATATGCTGACGGTGCCGTCGCCGAAGTGAAGGTCGATGTCGATTATCAGCACTTTTCCTATTTTGTCCTCTATTTTCTTGATGGCCACGGCCATGTTGTTGAAGTAGCACATGCCCCAGGCGTGGTGGCTCGCGGCGTGGTGGCCCGGAGGCCGGATCAGAGCGAAGGCCGGCTCTCCCTCCAGCGCGAGCTCTGCGGCAAGGCAGGCGCCTCCGGCTGCGAGGAGGGCGGGCTTTAGCATCCCCTTCCTTTTCACCATCTCGATGTGCTCTTTGCTGTGGACTTTTGATACGTCATCCAGGCTTGCGGGCACCGGCTCCACAAACTCGCGGCCTTCCAGCTCCAAAGCTGGCAATCTCGCTCGATCGGGGTTTTCCACCGGGTTAGTGTGATATCGTTCTTCGAACTTTTTGGAGTATACTATCCTCATGATTCGACCTCGAATTCGATAAAATACTCGAACACATCGGAATTTTGGGCGGGCTCACCATCAAAACTGTTTCCGGCCTCACTCCAACTCCGCCTCGAGCATCCTTGGACCTTCGCTGTAGTCGAACCTGTTCGCCCTGAAGATGTAAGAGAAGATCTCTCTTATGCCGGCAAGGCCTGCGCAGTGGTAGGCGTTCGTCCAGATCCTCGCCGACGACCTCAAGGGCGCGGTCCGAGGGTTGACCCTTCTCATCGACCAGTCGAGGACCTGCTCCATCTCCTCGGGAGAGATTTTCGGGTGGTTCCAGACCAGGTGCTTTCCGTCGTAGTGGTGATAGTCTCGGTCTAATATCCCGTACCTTCCATCGATCTCTTCCCAGAGCAGCGTCTTGGGAAGAGGGGTCAGAACGCAGATTTGGGTGAGGTCGAGCTTGAGGGAGGCGAGCCTTCCGATGTCTTCCTTTATCGACTCCTTTGTATCGCTCGCAAAGCCGATCATGTAGTAGCCGACGGTGCCTAGGCCGTGATGCTGGAGCTTTCCGACCGCCTCCAGGATCTCCTCGGCCTGCTCCCTTTTCGTTACGTCGTCGAGGACCTCCTGGTGAAAGTTCTCGATCCCGATGGCCGCGCCCGCAAAGCCGCTGACGGGGTTTCGCCTCTTGCCGCTGAGCTTTCGGGGCATCTGCCTCATCTTTGCCCACTCGTCGATCTTGTCTCGAAGGTAGTCGGCTCTTGCCATGCAGCCCCAGACCATCCCGTACTCGTCGAGGAGGTCGACGACTTTGTCGGCGTGCCTCCGGTTTGCGCCGAAGCTCTCGTCCTCGATCACCACCACGTTGATTTTGTGGTCCTTGTAGTAGGATAGAACTTTCTCGATGCTCTCCAGGGGCAGAGGGCTGGGCTTGTTGCAGAAACAGGGGGCCTGGCAGAACTTGCAGCCGACGCTGCATCCTCTGATGGTGAATAGGGCTCCGTAGATGTTCAGCTTCAGCCCGAAGGAGGTATCCAGGTACTCGATCAGGGGCGGGTGGACGATCCTCTCTACCGTCCGGTTGAAGTGAGGGGCGACCTGATTCTCAGCGTAGCCGACGAAGACTCTGTCGAACCTCTCTTTGATCTCCGGGGTCAGGGCGCCGTAGTTTCCGGCCCAGACTTCGCCGACTTTGCCGCTCGCCCGGGCGAAATCTGCCATCTTCAGGGCCCCCTCGGTCTCGCTCAGGTAGAAGGAGAGGCCGACGACGTCCCAGCCCTCATCGAGCCTTTTTCGGTACTCGTCAAAGGTTGGAAACTCCATAATCTCAAGCTCGGGGATGTTCTGCTTGAGGAAACGTAGGCCGAAAGACTGGTTTCGGGGCCAGCGGAACCGAAACCATTTCGACCTGGAATTGGAACCGATGTAATCGTAAGGCTCGCTCTCGTTCCTGTAGACGGTGGTGAATAGAACCCTCGGCGGCGCTGTTCTCTCGTCGGGGCCGCTTCTCTTCGCCTCTTCGGGCTCGTCACTCTTCATCGATGGTCTCCTGAATTTTCGTCACCCTTTTCGTCACTCTATTCATTTCATATCATTTCATTTCATTTCGCGGCAAGTTGGACCTGCTTGCCTCTAAATTGTGAGCAGCATGATCAGAGGGATCGTCACCAGGCTCAGGCCGTAGGTGGCGATGACAAGAGCCGAGGCGATCGAGCCGTCGCAGCCGTACCGGTCTGCCAGAACCGCGGCCACCGTCCCCGAGGGCATGGCAGCCTCGATCAAGAGGATCTCGGTCACTGTCATGGGAAGGATCTCGGTCTCGGCCATGGCAAAGGCGATCAGGGGCTTTGCTATCAGCTTTATCAGAGCCACGGCGACGATCAGGCGGCTCAGCTTTTTGAGGGGTATCGGCTTGAGCATGAGGGCGATCGCAAGGGCGACGAAGATCACAAGAGAGCTGCCTATGACGTCCAGCATCCGGAAGAGGAGGTCGAGGGCGGTGTTGAGGACGGGGTTTGTCGGGGACAGTTTGAGGAAGGAGAAGGCGAGCCCCAGGATCAGGGATATGAATATCGGAGACTTCAGGAACGTCCTCAGCCCCGAGGTCAATGAGCCGCCAGCTCCCTGGCCGAAGTAGATGGCCACTGCCACTCCGACGGTGAATATGAGGATGCCGACGCCTAGCTCGCTTATGACCACCGCCTCTGCGAGGGTCGCGGGATCGTCCGGAAATGCCTGGCTGATCAGGGCGTAGCCCAAGGTGGAAGAGCTTCCGAAGGCCGCAACCAAAATGAAGGCTCCAAGCTGGCCGGCTTTCAGGCCGAGAGCTCTACCAACAAGCCAGCCCAGGAACATGCAGATCAGGAGGGCAGCGGCCATGATGCCGACGGCGACAAGCTCGTCGGACTCGAAGCTCTGCCTTGCAAGCCCCGAAAATATCAGGGCAGGCAGGGCGAAGTCGGTCACAAGCCTTCCGAAGACCGGCCTCTGCTCTTCAGAGATGATCGACTTCTTCCTCAGAAGGAGGCTTATCAGGATCAGCCCCACTATGATCGCTAAGGACTGCAAGAGGCTGGAGTAGATGGAGATCATGAGATTTGGCCCTCTGGGGCTTTTCCGCCCTCCAGCTAAATATAGTTCGTGACCGGGGAGAGGCGAGGCGGCGGCTGGGCGCAGAAGAGAACAACAGATTTTAAAAGGTTGAACCGAATAACTGCAGCGTTGAAGAGGGATCAGATGAGGCTCGGATGGATCTTGGCGTCGGTCGTTCTGCTCGCCCTGCTGGCGGGGTCAGTTCATGCGGCGGCAGATGATCTGGCCGACGAATTCGAGGTCGTTAACGAGTTGGGTCCTGCCGGGTGG
>CAZNGI010000070.1:0-2933 GCA_964572505.1 uncultured Methanotrichaceae archaeon
CCCCACGATCTCCAAAGATTTCAGGGGATTCCACCCACGAACTCCGCCGTAGGCTGTGGGGTGGCCCTCCTCGTAAGTGATGCCCGACTCCTCGTACACCTCCTCTGCCACGTTTCCGGCAAAGGTTCCGATGAGGAGTGTTAAGATCCCAAATATGACCACCTTACCAACCCTTCCAAGGACTGCCATATTTGTCCGCACTTTATGTGCCCTCTGGAAGATATCAATTGCCCTCATCCACTACGAAGGCCAAAAAATATTATCACTTTGTCGTCGGACCGGATCCCGAAAAGGGCAGCTGTGCCCTACCCGTCAGTTGAAGGAGGATCAACCGCCCCTTTTACAGAATCAGGAATCCCTAATCTTGTCCTATGGCATGTTCGGCTTTTATGAGGGATTTATTGGTCTATAAATCAAGATCCTGGCCGCGTCGGGCCATCCAGAAGTTTCGCCCTCGGTGTCGGTGGCTCTAGCGGTTATATAGTACGTCCCAGGCTTTCTCCAGCTGTGGGATAGGTTTATACTCGTCCCGGGGCCGAAATAACTGGTTTCCGAAGTCGTGCCGTCACCCCAGTCGAAGGTATATTTTACCCAATCACCATCAGGATCGGTTGCAGAGGTCGAATAGCTGTAGAGAACATAAGTGTAACCCGTAACTGGACCCGTTGGTCTATTCGGCGTTTCGGGCGGAGAGTTCGGCTGCTCGACTCTGACCTCCAGGGCCGGATCGCCGAGGCAGAGGTACATCTTGACGTTGTCGGTGGCGTAGGAGGACGCTCCGTACCTGGCTATCACCTCGACGTTGGCATCGTTGAGGATCCAACCGATATCGCGAATCTCCTCGTTGCCGATGGCATCGAATAGGTATCTGTCAAAATCGTGGTTTGGCTCCGTCCAGGAGGGCCGGGTCGCGCCCAGAAAGGCGACGGCAGAATCGTCGTCCTTGACGAAAGCCTCCGCGAGACACTCGCCCGATTGGTCGAGGGCGGCGTTGGCACAGGCGACGCTGAATATTACGGGGGTCATGTCGCCGTTGTTCAGGGCGTGGGCATCCGCAGTTCCGTACTCCTGACCGGCCGAGTTCCAGTAGGCTCCCCAATAGGTGTAGTATCCGTGCCCCCTGTAGTTCACGATGCCCGTGCCCGAATCGATGGCGGCCTTAACGTCGGCGTTGGTGGCGGCATCGCCCCCCCCGGAGGGCAGAGCTCCGTACGCCGTCTCGAAGATGAAAGGATTCGCGTAAGAGGCTGTCCTTATTGCCTCTTTGCACCCCTGGTACTTTCCTGGCGCATCCTGAGCATGGGCGACGAGCAAAACCCTCTCGACCCAGTCGCCAACTGGAGGATTTCTCTCATAGGTGAGGATCTTGTTAACCTGCTGACTAACCTCTGCGTCGTTGTTGGCGGATATTCGGCCCACTGCAAGCTCCGGGTAGGGGTCGCTGCCAGCAACGCAGCCGTACCAGTAGTCGCTCGGAATGGTCGTGCCCGGGAAATAGTAATTGAAAGTGGACGAGGGATCCCAGTTGGGGTTCCAGGGCAGGCGGCCGATGTCGCCCACGAGAAGCACGTATTCTAGTTCGGGATGAGAGGCGTAAACGCCAGCGATGACGTTTTTGACGTCCGAAGCTGATGGCGTGCTCGAGGACGGGAAGTAGTAGGAGACGTAAGGAAGACCTTTCTCGTCGCGCCAGTCGAGGAGGGGCTTTATGCTCGCAGAAGACGTTTGGCCGTCATGCCTTATCGATAAATACTTCACAAGATCGGAGGTCGGACCGGGCTCGTCGATTCCAACCTCGCCAATAAGCGGGAGTTCTCTTTCTGAGACTTCGGGCTCCTTCACCGTTAAGTCAAGGGAGCCGTAATTCAAGATCACGTCCTGATACATCCTGGCAAACTTGGGCTCTGCCGCCCTCTTCGCCAGGGTCCCGCCCTCGTAATCTAGCCTGACTCTTACGTGGTCGTAGACTCTCAGCTCTCCTGTTGCTGGATTGAACGTCATGGGGTTCACCTGAAGGGCCACGACGTCGAGATCGCGCCAGGTTCCGGGGGCCCCCACCTCGACGAGCTCTTCAGGATAAAAAACGTCCTGAGAGTAGAACTCCTCATCGATCACGAAGGCGCGATCCTCATCGGAAACCTCCCAGTCGACCTCAGGCGGTTGGAACGGACGTACCCTGTACCCCGAGTACGTCGAGTACGATGCATCGATGACAGTGGCTCGCACTGAGGCTCCCTGGGGGACGGCTATCGTCTCTTTTATCACGGGAAGCTGCGGCCTTCCCACCTCGGAGGTGGTGGCGCGGCCCGAGATGGTCAGGATTTGGAAAGATTCGCCTTCTTCTTCCGTCTCCTCCACCCTCAACCCTCGGACCAGGAAGTCCACGACTGTGCCCTCGGCATCCGAGCTCAAAAGTAGAACTTCGGCAACGTCTTCAGTGCCGTTCAGGATGGAACTCTCTGTGATGTTTTTCTCATCGTTGGAATCGTTTTCCCCATTTTGCGGCAGAGCTGGCGCAGGTGCCATCAGCACGAGGGGAAAATCTCCAGGATCTGCAAAAATCTCTATACCGATCGGCGACGTCAACCCGTTTGCGGCATACGGTATCAACGCCAGAACGATCATCATTGTCATCAACTCTTTCATCCTTCAACCCCCCCCTTCGACACATATTATCAGTGGACTTTGAGGGTATATTGGTCTTTGAGGGTATATAATCCTCTTCTTCAGCGGGATCACCATGGGCGTAAATTCCTTAGATTTGCCTTTCTTCCCGTTGATTGCTACGCAATCCTAAAAACGTGCCTAATGCTTTCTGATGGAATGACGACCTTCGCGAAATGCAGCTCCGACTGGACAACAGAATTGAATTTCTCGCCTCATTCCCGGAATTCTAATTCTACTGAGGATTTGGTATGTAAGTGGGTATGTAA
>CAZNGI010000070.1:3033-11854 GCA_964572505.1 uncultured Methanotrichaceae archaeon
GGTATGTAAGTGGGTATGTAAATGGGTAAGTAAATCACCCATTTTCATCCCCACGGATGGCCCCTGGGGGCCATGAACGATCAGAGGTTCACGACCGTTTGAACCATTGGACGCATATTCAACACAGTTTCGTAACACTCGGAAGAATAATCATATTTATCGAGAAAATAAAGAGCTTCGCCTTTAGCAATTAAAGCATTACTATGTTTAGTATTTTTCTTTAAGAGCAATATCGTAATATTTTATAGCATCTTCGTACCTACCACGATCATAGAATTTCCTCCCTTATCAGTCCCTAGGCCTCGATATCCGTTTTCGTGCCTCTCCTCAGCTTTCTCGCTTCGGCAAGCAGCCTCCGCTTGTTCTTCTCCCTCACAAGCTCCTTTAACCTCGTCCTGATCGCCTTCTGCCAGTTCGTCTCCTTCATATCTACCATCATCCTTCGCAAATCCGGAGGGATCCTGACATTGTATATTAGATCAGCGCCGAGGGGGGAACCTTTCCCCTCCCGGCCTTTGAGCCACCTCGAGCTCTTCAGCCCAGCATCTTGGCGATCCTCTCCAGTGCCTGGTTGAGCCTCTTCTGAGAGGCGGCGTAGGAGATCCGGACGTAGTCGACGCCGCCGGGGCCGAAGGCAGACCCGGGCGTGGCGGCCACCATCGCCTCGGAGAGCATCCTCTCGGCAAACTTGTCCCCGCCCCCAAACTCCGAGACGTCGGGGAAGACGTAGAAGGCGCCGCCGGGAAGAGAGCAGTTGATCCCGATATCCTTCAGCCCCGAGACGAGAAGGTCTCTACGCTCCTGAAACTCTGTCACCATGGACTTGATGTTGTCCTGGGGGCCCTTGAGGGCCTCGATCCCGGCCCACTGGACGAAGGTGGTGGCGTGGGAGACGGAGTGAGAGAGAATCCTGTTGACCCACTTCATGACCTCCCGGGGTCCAACGAGGTACCCCAGCCGCCAGCCGGTCATGGCGTAGCACTTGGAAAAGCCGTTCACTGTCACGGTCCTTTGCCCCATCCCCGGAAGGGAGCCGATGCTGATGTGCTCCTGGCCGTAGATGATCTTCTCGTAGATCTCGTCCGAGAGGACCCGAAGGTCGTTGTCGACGGCGAGGTCCCTGATCTCCTCCAGAATCTCCATCCCAAAGACGGCGCCGGTGGGGTTGGAGGGCGAGTTCACCAGGATCATCTTCGTCTTGGGGGTGATCGACTCCGCGAGGTCGACGGGCTTGAACTCCTCGTCCACCTCGGCCCACCTGACCCTTCCGCCTGCGAAGTTGATGCAGGGCTCGTAGCTGACCCAGGAGGGGCCGATCAGAACGCACTCGTCCCCCTCGTCGAGAAGGGGCTGCATCGCCGCGAAGATCGCCATCTTCGCCCCCGGAACCACCGAGACGAATTCGGGGGAGATCTCGAGGTGGTTGTCGTTGTAGAGCTTCTCTGCGATCGCTGCGCGAAGCTCCGGAATCCCGCTGGTGGGAAGGTAATGAGTATCTCCCCTCCTGATCGAGTCGACGGCAGCTTCGCAGATGTTCTTCGGGGTATCGAAGTCCGGCTCCCCCACCCCAAGATCGATCACGTCCAGCCCGGCGCCGTTTAGCTTTTTGGCCATCGCCGAGATCTTCATGGTGGTGGACTCGGGGATAGAGGCGAGTCTCTCAGAGACCAAATCTAATCATCCTCCAGCCTTCTGACCATCTTGACCGCGGCCTCCACGGCGCGTTTGGAGTAGTCTATGCGACGATGCGCGTCCATCCTGGACATCTTGGGACCGGATATGCCCAAGGTGACGGGCTTGTCGAACTCCAGGGCCAGGTCCATTATCTTCCTTGAGGCCTGTTGGGCCACGATCTCGTCATGGCCGGTCTCGCCCTGGATGACGCAGCCGATCGTCACCACGGCGTCGACATCATCGCGCCCGATCAGCTTTTTTACGGCGAGAGGCATGTCGTACACGCCGGGAACCATCAGCGTGCGGACGACCTGCGCGCCCAAAAATTCCGCATGTTCTCGTCCCAGGATCTCCATCTGGTAGGTTATATCCCGGTTGAACTCAGCGACCACAAAACCAAGTTTTATCATAGATCCAACACCGCCAAAGGGGGTAGCTTCTTTAGCCCGGCGCATTTTGCGCTAATAAACCCATCGATCGGTCGTGGGCAAAGTCGTACGGTCAAAACCCATTTATCCCTTGCCATTTATGCGAATTGGTGGATGCCTTATGAGTTGGGTCTATTTAGATGGGAAGTTCGTTCCCGCTGAAGAGGCGGCGGTTTCGGTTTACGATCACGGGCTGTTGTACGGCGACGGGGTCTTCGAGGGGATCAGGGCCTACAACGGAAGGGTCTTCAGGCTGGAAGAGCACGTCAAGAGGCTCTACGACTCTGCCAAGGCGATCATGCTCGATATACCCATGACCCAGGAGGAGATGTGCGATGCGATCCTCGATACGCTGCGCAAGAATGGCCTTTCTGACGCCTACATCCGTCCCCTTGTCACCAGAGGCGTCGGCGACCTGGGGCTCGACCCCAGGAAGTGCGCCAAGCCCACGGTAATGGTCATCTCTCAGAAGTGGGACGCCATGTACGAAGACCTCTACGAGGTGGGCCTCACCGCCGTCACGGTCACGGTCCGGAGAAACTCGCCCGCAGCGCTTCCGCCCAACATCAAGTCCCTCAACTACCTGAACAACATCCTCGCCAAGATCGAGGCGAACGTCAAGGGAGGAAACGAGGCGATCTTCCTGGACGATGCGGGGAACGTCTCCGAGGGGAGCGGCGACAACATCTTCGTCGTCAAGGACGGGAAGATATTCACACCCCACACCATGAACAACCTCAAGGGCATAACCAGGAAAGCCGTGATCGGGGTCGCCAAAGCCAGGGGGTACTCGGTCGAGGACGTCAACCTGGGGATCTTCGACCTCTACACCGCCGACGAGATCTTCGTCACGGGAACCGCGGCGGAGGTTGCTCCCGTTTCAAAGATCGACGGCAGGGTCATAAGCGGCGGAAAGCCTGGCCCCGTCACGAAAGATCTGATCGAGGGCTTCAAGGAGATGACCCTGACCACGGGAACTCCCATCTGAAGGCGTTCCCTCAAACTTTCAAAAAATGAGACTGCCAGCCTACCCGGGGACGATCTTCAGGCGGACGTTCCTCCTTCTGGGGCCGTCCAGCTCCAGAAAGAGGATCCTCTGCCAGGTCCCCATGACCAGGCACCCCTCCTCGATCGGTATCGTCTGGCTGTTTCCTAGAAGGGTGGCCTGGAGGTGGGCGTGGGCGTTGTCGTCGATCTTGTCGTGAAGGTAGCCGTCCCCCGGCGGGGCGAGAGACGCCATCCTCCGGAGCAGGTCCTGGACGAGACCGCTCTCGGCCTCGTTGATCACGATACCAGTGGTGGTGTGGAGGGTGTAGACGAGGCACAAGCCCTCCTGGACACCACTCTCCTTTACGGCGTCGTTCACAGTATGAGTTATGTCTATGACCTGAACGGGCTTTTCGGTCTTTATCTCAAGCATTATGATCACCTGAATTTCTGTTGGATGAAGTCTATTGGCTGAGGGGGATTTAAGCCGAACGGGCCGGGAAGATAACGTCTGCCTTGTCAGCCACCATCCTCCGTTCCAGATCTCGGCCCGTCGTCGTCAACCTCGAAAACATCCGAAAGCCCTTTACACGCAGAGGTCAAAACCCATTATCATTCTATTGATCCAGCTTTAAAAAAAGAGGCGTATTCGTGACGGAGAAGACTATCCTGGTTCTGGGCGGGTACGGCGGCGCCGGGTCCGCCATATCAAGATTGATCCTGAAAAACACCCGAGCCGGTCTGATCGTGGCAGGAAGGCGCGATGGAAAGGCAAGAGCCCTCGCAGAAAAGCTGAACCGCGAATTTTCCACAGATCGTGCATCCTGGGCTTTTGCCGACGCTTCCGATCCTCAAACCCTGAGAGAGCCCTTCGGGAGGGCAGATCTCGTTATCGTGGCGGCGACGACCACCTCCTTCGTCGAGACGACGGCGAAAGCCGCCATCGAGGCGGGAGCCGATTATCTCGACATCCACTATCCTCAGGAGATCGCGCTGGTTCATAGGAACCTCGCCCCCGAGATCGAGAAGGCGGGACTGACCTTCGTGACCCAGGCAGGATTTCTTCCGGGGCTGCCGTCGGTCTTCGTCCGGTGGGCAGGGGCCTTTTTCACCCGTTACCGAAAGGCTGCCGCCGCCGTCGCCATGAAGACTGACTTCGACCCCGGAGGCGCTGTTCTGGAGTTCGTTGACACCTTAAGCGATTATTCCGCCGAAGTATTCAGGGGCGGCGAGTGGAAGCGGGCCGGGTACCGGGACGTCCGGAAGGTCGATTTCGGCCCGCCCCTGGGGATGAAGAGCTGCTACCCCACGACCCTGGCGGAGATGAGGGATCTGCCGGAGCGGCTGGAGATCGAGGAGCTCGCGGCATACGTTGCAGGGCTGAACTGGTTTGTCGACTATGTGGTGACGCCTCTCGCCTTCGTCCTCGGCAAGGTGAAAAGGGGTCTATGCAGAAACCAGCTTGCAGGACTCATGGTCTGGGGGTCGAAGCGGTTCACTCCGCCAGGGGAGGCCGTCGCCTTCGTCCTGGAGGCCGAAGGGGAAAAAGACGGCAAGGACCTGTTGGTCAGAATGACGGCGAGGCACGATGACGTCTACGAGTTCACGGCGATGCCGGTCGCAGCCTTCCTCGTCCAGTATTTGGACGGAAGCCTGAAGAAAACCGGCCTCTGGATGATGGGTCACGTCGTCGACCCGGCGAGGTTCGTCGACGACCTGGAGAGGATGGGGGCAAAGGTCGAGTTGGAGGTCAACGAGGTTTGAAGCTGCAGCCGAGATCGGGAGCTGATCGGATGAAGGCGAAAGTTGACGAGTTCATGAGAGCTGCCATCGAGGAGGCGAGGGCGGGCCTAGCCGAGGGCGGCGTTCCCATAGGCGCGGTCCTGGCGGAGGAGGGAAGGATAATCGGAAGAGGCCGAAATCGGCGGGTCCAGGACGAGGACCAGCTGATGCACGCCGAGATCGACTGCCTCAGGAACGCGAGGCTCACCGGGGGCTACATCGGCACGACCCTGTACTCGACGATGATGCCCTGCTACCTCTGCGCGGGGGCCGCTGTCCAGTTCGGGATAAATAGGGTCGTGGCAGGGGAGGCTGAGAGTGCCCCTGAAGCAAGAGAGTTCATGGAGTCGCACGGTATCGAGGTCGTCGACCTGGACCTGGCAGAGTGCAAGGAGCTATTGGCCGAGTTCATCAGGAGGCATCCGGGTCTCTGGGACGAGTTTCTGGCCGAGTGCAACCCGGAGATATTTTGATGGCGTCTTCTGACACTAGTGGGGTGAGGATATGTTCATAAAAGACCTTAAAAACTGTCCGCGTTTCGTCGCCCTCGACGGAACCGAGATCTGCGAGCTTCTCCATCCCGGCAGGGAAAATGAGGATCTGTTGATGGGCTACAGCATCGCCCACGCCCTTCTAGGGCCGGGAGAGGCCTCAAAGCCCCACGTTCTCAAGACCTCCTCTGAAGTCTACTTCATCCTTGAAGGGCGGGGCAGGATGAAGATCGACGACGAATCAGCCGAAGTGAAAACGGGCCAGGCGATCTACATCCCTCCAGGGTCAAAGCAGCATATCGAGAACCGAGGCGACGGCCCTCTGATCTTCCTATGCATCGTATACCCCGCCTGGCGCGAGGAGGACGAGGAGCTGGCCTGAAGGGCCGGTCATTTCATATCGGGGCTGGAAGATCGGATGCTCACAGATCTATTAAATCAAAAAGTTTTAGTAGATTGGGTCGGGAATTATATTCTGGAGGTGAAAATCGTGGAGGATAGTTTTGACAGCACCTACATAATCAGAAAAGAGCTTTACGACGAGTTCATCGAAGACGCAAAAAAGGTGGCCCTCACCGCCTATACCGTCCCGGCATTTGTGAAGTACGAGCTGTACAATATGATCAACATGGAAAGGGACATCGCCATGGTTGTGGTCTGGAAGCCGGAGACCACGGTCAAGCAGATCAAAGATTTCGATAAGAAATGGTTCCTCGAGAAGTATTGAGCATTCATGGCTGCCCCGCCATCGGCGGGAGCGGCCCTTGAGCATCTGCCTTTGGCGGCGTCAGGCTGCTTCCCTTAAAAGCGACCCCGTCTCTGCCGTGGCGACGATTGGAGCAGCCCGGATATTCGAGGGAGCCGCCGACCCCGGCGGATGCTCGGCCTCACCGGGCCGACTCGTCGCTCTCCATTATGCCGAAGACGTTCCCCTCGGTGTCTCTGCAGTAAGCGAAGTATCCGTAGCCTGGTATCGTCATCTTTTCGGTGATCACCTCGCCTCCCTTCTCAACGACCTTCGCCATGAACTCCTCCAGGGACGGAACCTCCACGGTGTTCGTGGTGGTCTCGTTTGGCCTATCCCGCATCTTTAGAGCGCCGTCGATCCCGGGGCCCTCACCGGTTTGGACCAGCCAGTAGTCCACCGGCTCCCACTTCTCCACCTTCCACCCGAAGACCTCGGTGTAGAACTTCACGGCACGATCTGGCTTGTCGATGGCGATCTCGAAATGAATTACTCTTGGCATATCAGATCCATTGTTTTTAAAGGCAGATATAGATGACGATCCGGAGGGAGGGACCGCGTTGAGAAACGTCATTCCAGCTCTTCTTCAAGGATTTCGTAAAATTTCTCTCTCGCTCTCCTCTCGATCCACGGAGCGTGTCCGCATTTCTCAAGCAGGATGAACCTGAAGCTCTTCAAAACGGCCGAAAGGGGGCGCTTTACCCCCTCTGCGGGATGGGGATCGCTGTCGCCGTGGATCGCAACCACCGGACACTCGATAGCTTTTCCCAGCTCCAAGAGCTTTCCGGCCCCCCTCAATAGAGCTGCCTCTTTCCAAACGGCTTGAAATACATCCGCCCGGCAATCAACATCGATGGGTTCGAATGCCGCCGGGTCGTATGCATCGACCTTCGAGAATAGTGCTCCCATCCGCGCTAACGCTGCGTTCTTCTCTTCTGCCCCGGCGTTCTCAGAGTTCTCCAAGATTCGAACGATGGACTCGACCTTTGCCCTCTCCTCCTCGCTCAGGCGGCTCAATCTGGTCTCTGTGATTCTGGCGACGTACTTCTCCTCGAAGGGACCGCTTCCGATGAGGATCAGTTTTTTTACCATTTTGGGATAGCTGGCGGCTAAAATGAAAACGAGCCACGCGCCCCAAGAAAAGCCGATCAGAGCTGTGGGGAGGTCGCCAGCCATCTCCAGAATCGACTTCAGCTCTTCGACCTGTCCATGAACCGAGGTCGCCGTTTGGAGCGGTTCCAGGACGCCCCATCTGGACGATAGCTCACGGGCCACCGGAGCCATCTCTCCCCGAGCGCCTGGGCCGCCGTGAACGACGGCTACGCTATAGGGGGGATTTCCATATCTTCTGAGATCATACATATAGATTCTCAATTTTGTTGAAAGTTCACCGAGCGCCTTTCAGATCTGCCAATCGCTTTTGTATGCTTCTCGCCGCCAAGATCCCCGTCGAGAAGGCTGCCTGGAGGTTGTAGCCGCCGGTGTCCCCGTCCACGTCCAGGACCTCGCCCACGAAGTAGAGACCCCTGACGAGCTTTGACTCCATCGTCTTCGAGTCGACCTCCAACAGGTCAACCCCACCCCTGGTGATCATGGCGGAATCAAAGCCTCCGAGCCTCTCCACCACCATGGGAAAGCCGGTTAGATGGTCGGCGAGGGCGATCCTCATATCTCTCGTCATCTGGGCGCATTTCAGATCCTGAGGAATCTCCGAGATCTCAAGAACCCTCGCCGTGAGCCTGGCAGGGGGGCCCAGGTCCGCGAGGGTCGACCTCAAGTTTCTGGCGCCGTCTTCCCTCGATCTCTCCAGAAGCCATCGCTCCAGATCCTCCCTTTTTTTGGCCCCTACAAACGATATCCTCAGTACGTCCCCGGTCCGGATGTGCCTGGAGAGGTCGAGGATTCCGGGGCCTGAGAGCCCCTCGTGGGTTAAGAGAACGTCCCCGTGATGCTCTTTCACCTTCCTCTGCCTGTTGATCGAGACCTCGGCGTCCGGAAAGGAGATCCCGGCCAGCTCCGAGAATGGATAATCCTTTATGCGGACGGGGGTCAGAGCGGGCCCGATCTCGGCGATGGTGTGCCCAAGACTTTTTGCGAAATCGTAGCCGTCGCCGGTGGAGCCCGTCAAGGGATAAGAGCGCCCGCCACAGGCTAAGACCAAAAGGCGGGATCGATACGTTTCATCCCCACAGGCCACCTCAAACCCGTCCCCATACCTATTGATCGACGTCACAGTCTTGCCGCACTTCAGATCGACGTTCTTCGCCCTGCACTCCTCGATCAGGACCTTCAACACGTCCCGGGACCTCTGGGTCTGGGGAAAGACCTTGCCCCCCTCCTGCCTGATCATGGCTAAGCCTCTAAACTCGAAGAAGGCGACGAGGTCGCGGTTCGTAAAGCCCAAAAGGGCTGGGCGGAGGAAACGGCCAGCATCGCTGTAATGATCGAGGAAGGACCTGATATCCCCGTCGTGAGTTATGTTGCAGCGGCCCGAGCCCGAGACGAGAAGCTTTCGGCCCGGGGATTTCTTCTTCTCGAGGATGAGGATCTTCCTCCCCTTCTCGGATGAGTTAGCGGCGCAGAAGAGCCCGGCAGGGCCCCCTCCGATGACGATGAGATCCCACACTTTATCTTGATTGCTATGCTGGAACATATCGATGACCACTGGAACGCTGCAACACAAAATTACGGCAAATTAAGTATGCAGTCTGATA
>CAZNGI010000071.1:0-11750 GCA_964572505.1 uncultured Methanotrichaceae archaeon
GGTAAATTTAAGGGATCGCAAATCCTGTGGTTCATTCGTAAAAAGGTCATGATTGCCAGGAATCAGAACGCTCATAGATGTATCGCTATCATCCACCTTTGAGGCTGAACTGGTGGCAGGTACTTGCATGACCGAATCCGCTTATCGCTATCTTGAAGTTTCCCACACGAAATTGGGAGGGGCATCCTGCAAACCAGGACATTAGGGCGGCAACCCGAACCATGCCCCCATTAGCTGAGCTGTGGGTTCGCCGCCAGCTCGACCTAACACCTTTTTATAAATGTAGTGAATGACCTAATTGGCTCTATTTTCCCTCCAGCCTATCCGCCATGCGATAGCCTTCTCATCTTGTCCCAGCCGGTCCCCATGCCCAGGGGCTGGTCGAGGACCCAGTCGAGAAACTCGAAAATGATGGGGGTCATGAAGACGTAAAATTCTCTCGTGAACCGGAGGGCGTCCTCAACGGACCGAAAGTGGCGGACCTCGATGGTCTGGCCCGAGGTGGTTTTTTGGCTGCGGACGACCTGGTCTGCGACGAAGGCCGAGGCTCCGCAGGATGCTCTTGCGGGCTGGAGGGCGTCGATGTTGACGGGCACGCCCCCGTGATGCCGGTATAGATCGAATATGAGGCGTTCGCGGCTCGGATTCTCCTCCTCCGAGACCACGAGGACGACCTCCTCGTCCAGGCTCTCGGGCAGGGGCACGATCTCCGCCTCCACGATCACAGAGTACTCTTCCTCCTCGAAGCCCTCGGAGTCCTTCAGGTCCACGGCCTCGAAGACCACCCCTAGGCCGACGGCCGATCCGTCCTCAAGCTCGCATTTCCAGCCCTCATCCTCGGCGTAAATCGTCTTTTCGTCCAGCTGAAAAACCACGACCATCTCCGTCATCCTCCTCGCAAGGCCTCGTCGACCTGATATCCTGCCCATCGGGTAAAACCTTTGCCGCTTTCATGCCGCTGACCTGAAAGGGGGCGTATCTTGTGGGTTCGCGCAGAAGGCATTCGCGAAAAGGGCGAATGAGGACGAGATCGCGATTCGGGACCGAAGCCGCTGATGATCGCCCGCCTACGGGCCGTCATAGGACCTCCACGTCCTCAGATCTCTGGACCACCATCTCCCGGTGGCCCTCGTACTCGGCGATCTCGCCCCTCGCCCGGATTCGGTCGCCCTTGGCCACCCTCTTCGCCACCTCTTCTGCGCCGCTTTCGCGGCTCACGAATATCGGCATGGCGGAGGACTGGAGCCACAGGGTGAGATGACCGCCACCGGTGGGCTGGATCGAGCTCACGGTCCCCTCGGCCACCATCGAGATCTTGCCGGGATCGGCGTCGAAATCCTCCAGAGCCCAGGAGGCGACGGCCAGGGACCCGAGGGCCATTAAGAGCAGCACCACGACGACCTTCTCCTCCTTCTGCATCCCGCCCCTCCACCGCCGGCCCTTGGACCCCGGCGGCTCGAAAAGAGACAATCAAAAAAGAAAAATGCGCGATTGAGCTTTTACTTCTTCTCCTCTTCTTTCTTCTCGCCGAAGTGCTGCTGGTAAGCCGCCTCGCAGGAACCCAGACAGTCCTGACACAGCCCCTTGTAGGCTCCCTCGGGGTCTGCGAGGGTATGCACCTGAACTCTCACCGGTACCAGGGTCGGCTTAGCAAGTCCGCAAAGTTCACAATCTGCCATGCTATTTCATCTCCCGGACAATGCCATAAACCTTTCTCCCTGTTGAACTTTTCCATCAGATCACCGGCCGAAAGTTTGTGGGGAGGAGATTGAGCCGAAAGGATCCAGCATTGGACAACGACTTAACCGCGAAGAGACCAACGGATCATCATGCAGAGTTCTTCTGATAGACCGATCATAACCCTGCTATCGGATTTTGGGTCCCTCTACCCCGCCCAGATGAAGGGGGCGATCCTCTCAAGGGCCAGAAACGCGATCCTGGTGGACGTGGCCCATGACATACCGCCCCAGGACGTCCGGGCAGGGGCCTTCGCCCTGATGGCAACGGTCCGGCACTTTCCCGAGGGGACGGTCCACCTGGCCATCGTAGACCCAGGCGTTGGGACCGACCGGCTCGGCCTCATCGCGGAAAGCGGCGGCCACCTCTTCATCGGGCCCGACAACGGCCTTCTGATCCCGGCCGCCAGGTCCCTGGGGTCGCCCGAGGTTTGGATGATAGATTCCGACTTTGCCGAAGGCGCGGCTCCCACCTTCCACGGAAGGGACATCTTCGCTCCGGCGGCGGCGATGCTGGCCTCCGGCGCAAGGCCCGAAGCCTTCGGGTCGAGGGTGGAGCCGGTGAACCTCGACTTTGGCAAAGCCGAACTCTTCGAGGACAGGATCGAGACCGAGGTTATCTACGTAGACGGCTTTGGAAACCTGACGCTGAACATCGACAAGATCCCCTGGGATCACGTTCAGATTTCGGGCAAAAAGCTCAAAAGGGTCAAAACCTACGCCGAGGCGGGAGGCATCGAACCCCTTATAACCATTGGGTCCCATGAATTTGCCGAAATTGCGGTCAACGGGGGGAGCGCGAGAGACCTCTTCGGCCTCTCCTCGGGAGATCCGGTAACTCTGGAGATAGGAAATTGTTCGGAATCGAGTTCGTCCCAAATGAACCCGCCCTGAAGGTGGGCTACATGGCAAAGCTGGCGGAAGATGCGGGCTTCGACACAGTCTGGATCACAGATCACTACAACAACAGAGACGTCTATTCCACCCTCGCGATACTTTCTTTGGCAACAAGCAAGGTAAAGCTCGGAACCGGCGTAACCAACCCCTACACGAGGAACGTCGCCGTTACCGCCTCCAGCATCGCCTCGATAAACGATATCTCCGGCGGCAGGGCGATCCTGGGCATAGGTCCCGGCGACAGGGCCACCTTCGACGCCATGGGGATCGCCTGGGAAAAGCCCCTCACCGTCGTCAAGGAGTCGGTCTCGGCTCTCCGAGACCTCCTTGCGAAAAAGAGGGTTGAGGCCCACGGGATGACAGGCGCTCAGCTCTCCTTCAAGTCGGGCGATATCCCGATCTACATCGGTGCCCAGGGGCCCAAGATGCTGGAAATGGCAGGCATGATCGCCGACGGCGTCCTGGTGAACGCAAGCCACCCTGACGACTTCAAGTACGCCGTCCCCCTGGTGAAGAAGGGGGCAGAGAAGGCCGGCCGCGACCCCGAAGAGGTCGAGATCTGCGCCTACACCTGTTTCAGCGCCGATAAAAGCTATGATAAGGCGAAAAACGAGGCGAAGAAAGTCGTCGCCTTCATCGTGGCGGGGTCTCCCGAAACCATCCTCCAGCGCTACGGCATAAAGCAAGAGGAGGCGGCGGCCGTCTCCAGCGCCATAGGCAAGGGCGACTTCGGCTCGGCCCTCGGCGCCGTCAACGATACGATGATCGAGGCCTTCTCCGTATCCGGCACTCCCGGCGACTGCAAGACCAGAATAGACGAGCTTCTCGCGACCGGCGTCACCCAGATCGTCGTCGGCTCTCCCATCGGGCCCAACAAGGAGAAGTGCATAAAGCTGATCGGAAAAGAGATCCTATGAGAAGAGGTCTGTACATCGGACGGTTCCAGCCGTATCATCTGGGCCACCAGGCCGTCCTCCAGAAGATCGTAGAGGAGGTGGACGAGATCGTGGTGGGTCTGGGAAGCGCCCAGGCGAGCCACACCCTCGAAAACCCCTTCACCGCCGGAGAGCGGATCAGCATGATCTGGCCCGCTCTCAAGTGTCTGGACGTGGCATGTTACGTCATACCCCTGGAGGACATGGCGAGGAACGCGGTCTGGGTATCTCACGTTAAGGCCATGACCCCCAAGTTCGATGTGGTCTACTCCAACAACCCCCTGGTGGTCCAGCTCTTCATCGAGGCAGGGGTGGAGGTGAGAAGGCCGCCGATGTACAGAAGAGAGGTCTATTCGGGAACCGCCATAAGAAGGATGATGCTGGCCGGAGACGAGAGCTGGAAACGGCTCGTCCCCTTCTCCGTCGTCTCGGTGATCGACGAGATCGACGGCGTCGAGAGGCTTAAAAACGTGAGCCGTGGCGATGAGGAGTAGGGTTTGCCCCTTGCCCCAAATCCGCCTACGCCTTCAAGGTGTCGTTTTCCGGGCCGATTTACGTCACCTGGCCCGGATCGATCTCCGCGTCTGGACTCTCCTGATCTGGACCGCCTTCTGGCTCAGTATCGTTAAGCTGATCGAGATCGTTCTCCAAAATGGCCTCCGTCACGTTCACGGACTTGCCCTCCTCGGTTTCCGCTTCCAGCGCCTTTTCGTAGCAAGTGATCGCCTCTTCGTGGCGGCCCAGGGCGCCGAGGGTGATCCCCTTGTTGTTCCAGGCCTCTTTCAGTTGAGGGTCGATCGAAAGGGCCCTGTCGTAACAGACGACCGCTTCCTCGTAGCGGCCTAGGGCGCTTAAGGCGACCCCCTTGTTGTACCATGCCATGGCGTAGTTCGGATCGAGATTGAGGGCCTCATCATAATATTGTAGGGCCTCCTCTTGGCGTCCCAGAACGCCTAGGGCGATCCCCTTGTTGTTCCAGGCCGGAGCGTAGCTCGGATCGAGCTTAAGGGCCTCCTCGTAACTGGTTATGGCGTCCTCGAACCTCCCCAGGGTCCCAAGGGCTACCCCCTTGTTGTACCAGGCCAGGGCGTAGTTCGGATCAAGCCTCACAACCCCCTCGTAGCAGTCAAGAGCCTCTTCGTAGCTTCCGAGAATCCCAAGGGCGATCCCCTTGTTGTAGAGGGCCATGACGTGCCCAGGATCGATCTTCAAGGTTTCCTCGTAACATTTGAGGGCCTCCTGGTGACGTCCGAGGGTGCCGAGGGCGATCCCCTTGTTGTTCCAGGCCATGGCGTAGTTCGGATCGAGATTGAGGGCCTCTTCGTAACATTTGACGGACCTGTCGTATTGACCCGCTGCATAGAGGGATCTTCCCATGTTGTTCCAGGCATCTTTCAGCTGAGGGTCGATATCGAGAGCTTTCTCATAACAATCGATGGACTGGTTGTAGTCTCCCCAATTGTAGAAGATCCCGCCCTTGTTGTTCCAGACCAGGGCGTAGTTCGGATCGATCTCAAGGGCCTTCTCGTAAGACTGGAGCGCCTCTTCGCTTCTCCCCAAGGCCTCCAGGGCGACTGCCTTGTTGTTCCAGGCCGGTGCATAATCGGGCTCGATCTCCAGAGATCGGTTGTAGCAATCCAGGGCCTCTTCGCGCTTTCCCAGGGCGCTGAGGGCGATCCCCTTGTTGTTCCAGGCGAGGGCGTACTCAGGGTCCAGCTCGATGGCGTTGTCGTAGCACTTAATGGCTTCATCGTACCTGCCCAGCTCCGAGAGAGCCACGCCTTTGTTGTACCAGGCCAGAGGATATAGCGGATTGTCCTCCGAATATCTCTCCCCCACGGCAGGCACAATACATATCGAAAAGAGCGCGAAGAGCGCGAAGAGGCGAAGCTTCATGCTTTGCCCTTTTATTGTGTGAGTTGATATGGATTACGGTCGCAAGTGGCCTGTTGGCGACCAGTTCCATCCCTCCGTTGGCCGATGATGCAACGGGAATAGATAAAAATCCTCGAGAAATCCGCTGCTCCTCTCCGGCACGAAAAATATCCCAACGCCTTTTCCTGGCCCGTTGGTGCCGAAGATCTTCGGTCTGAAGAGATCCTGCCTTTTTGCCCTAGACCACCATCTTGCCGTGAGAGACCTTGCCGTGAGAATCTATCTCGCCCCCGCAGATTCGCGTGGAGGAGATTCTGACGTCGTCTTCGGCCATCTGGTACTCAATCCTCACGATCTCAAGGGGGCAGAGGCCGTTTTCCCTCCTGATCTCGTTGATGTTGCAGGCCATCGGCTCCGTCTCCGGAGAGACGACGATCGCGTCGTAGTCTTCCTCGATGGCCGAACCGTAGACGGTGTGAAGCATCTCTATTTCGAACCTTTCCACCCCCAAGTTCTCCTTGAGGGCAGCTTTCAGTTTTCGGACCCTCGTCTCGAAGTCTCGCACCGGGCGGGTTCGCTGACAGGTGGCCATCCTGTCCGACGTTAGGGCGATCACCACCTCACCATCATCACCCGCAACCTCGAAAGCTTTTTTCAAAATAGCGAGATGGCCGTCGTGAATGGGGTCGAAGGTGCCGCCGACTGCGACTTTGGGGGCCATATTGTCGGCAAAGAGGGACGGTCGGTATAAGTAACTAGCGCTTTGGGGCGAGGCCCGCGGCCCCGTGTCATATCAGGGATAGGGGCTGAGTCGATCCTTCGGGCCGGGCCGATCTTTCTTCGGGCAGCGTTCCTCCAGCACCTTGGCGATTATCATATGGGAGCTGCAGAGGGGACAGGGGTCGTGCCCCTCCAGCTTCACCACCTGGGAGTCGATCCCACGGGTTGCCAGCTCCTCTTTGAGGAGGACGACGTCGAAGTGCTGGTCGTATCCGAGGGTAATTATGTCGGGCTTGAGCTCCTCGATAGGCTGGAACATGTCAGTCTCGCTTCCGAGGACGGCTCTATCGACCATCTTCAAAGCTGAAACCATGAGCTGCCTCTGATCCTGGGGGATGATGGGTTTGGGCTTGTGCTTGACGTTGGCGTCCCTTGCCACGATCACCACCAGCTCGTCGCCGAGAGCTCTCGACTGCTCCAGGTACAGCAGATGGCCCGGATGGAGGAGATCAAAGGTCCCCGTTGCCAGAACCCTAATCAAACCAGTCCTCATCGCCCTCCTCGACCTCCACGTCTAGAATGGGAAGATCTCTGGGGCAACCCGTCCTGTCGTAACAGGTCCAGCTTTTCTCGTCGAACGGAGGGCCTGCGATTATGTGGTAGTCGCCGGTCTTGGAGAAGAATATCAGGTCCGCCTGAGAGGGCCGGATGTTGGAAGAGGGATGGCTGTGAACCGATCCTGCGATCCTCATGTTGGGGAGCATGTAAAGCCGCACAAGAGCGCTCTTGCTCGACGATTCGGTTCCCGGAAGCATGATCACCTCTGTGATAACACCGTTCTCGGCCCTGAGAAGACCTGCAAATTCCACGGGCAGAGTCGATCGGGAGGCCTCGAGGATGAAGTACAGCGTGTCCCTGGCTATGCCCTCTACCTCTCTTTTGCGCTTCATCTCCGACACCCTTTCATCTCAAAAAATCTCCCGTTACAAATACCCACCGCCAACCCGACGACGGCGGGATGTCGAGGTCAGATACCTTCCTCGACCTTTTCTATTGCGGGCCTGAGGTGGACGCAATCCCCGGCGATAACCCTCTCGCCCCGGCCGTCGTCCCTTCTCACCAAAAGCGCCCCGTCGGCCTCCAGGGCCTCTGCACGCCCCTCAAACTCGCCGCTCCTGGTCGTTATCCTCACCCTTCGACCCAAAGTCGCGGAGCGGTCCGACCACTCCCCGATGACCCGATCGAAGGATGCCGCCATCTCCCCGCAGGCTCTCTCCACCTCTTCCAAAACTCTCCGGACCAGCTCCAGCCGCAAGACGTCTCTTCCAAGCAACCCGGATATGGACGTGGCCTTCCAGTCTTCAGGGAATGAGTCGGGGTCGAGGTTGGCGTTGATACCGATCCCCACCACGGCGTAGTATAGCGAGTCCATCTCGGCGCCGATCTCGGTCAGAATCCCGCAGACCTTCCTCTCTCCCACCATTAGGTCGTTGGGCCACTTGATCCCCACCCCGAGGCCGTAGAGGGCCTCGAGGGCTCTTGCCACGGCGACTGCGGCAGCGACGTTCACCCTGAAGGCGAGGGATGGAGGGATTTTTGGCTTCAAGATCACGCTAATCCAGACTCCGCCCTTGGGGGAATGCCAGGACCTTTCCATCCTGCCCCTGCCGACGGTCTGGACCTCGGCAACGACCACGGTCCCGTTCTCTGCCGAGGGCGCGATCTTCTTCGCCTCGGCGTTGGTGGAGACGAGGGACGGGTAAGAGAGCACCGTCCTTCCCACGAACTTCGTTTCGAGGCCTGCTTTGACGAGATCCTCGCTGAGAAGGTCTGGCATGGATGCGAGCCTGTAGCCCCTTCTCGAGGCCTCTATCTCGTACCCCTCGGCCCTGAGCGACTGGACGGCCTTCCAGACGGCGGCCCGGCTGATCCCAAAGGATTTTGCCAACTCCTGGCCGGAGGTCCGGGACCCGAGCCTTTGGATCAGCGCTCTCTTGATCTCTTCCCTGCTCAAGGGGCGACCTACTCCTCGGATGCGGGAGTTTCGTGATGGGCCATGTAGGCTCCCACGGCCGCGGATATGGCCGCGACCTTCCGGGTGTCCGCGCCCAGGGCCGAGGCCAGGGAGAGCCCTTTCTCGTACTCGGATTCAGTGACCTTCTTCACCTCTTCCATTATCGCCTCTTCCTTGAGGAAGTTGGTGTTGATGTCGCCCCGCCTGAACCTCTCGTTCCGCAGGACCGCCACGTGGAAGTTTATGTTGGTCTTGACACCGGTGACAATGTACTCGTAAAGGGCCCGCTCCATCCTCGCGATCGCCTCCTTTCGGTCCCTGCCCATGGCCACGACCTTGGATATCATCGAGTCGTAGTAGGGCGGGATCACAAAGCCCGCGTAGACGCCGCTGTCGACCCTTATGCCGGGACCGCCCGGGCTTCTGTACCTCTTTATTCTCCCGGGCGCAGGCGCGAAGTCGTTGAGGGGGTCCTCGGCGTTGACCCTGCACTCGATGGCCCAGCCCCTGATCTCGATCTCGTCCTGGGAGTAGGCTAGAGGCTCCCCGGCGGCGATCCGGATCTGCTCTTTCGCGAGGTCGACGCTGGTGACCATCTCGGTGATGGGATGCTCGACCTGGAGCCTGGTGTTCATCTCGAGGAAGTAGTAGTCGCCCCGCGAGTACATGAACTCGACAGTGCCCGCGCTCCGGTAGTCGATGGCTTCTGCGGCCCGCACCGCGATCGACCCCATCTCCTCCCGCAGCTCTGGCGTCATTATCGGCGAGGGCGACTCCTCGATCAGTTTCTGGTGACGCCTCTGGATCGAGCATTCCCTGTCGGAGACGTGGATGGTCTTGCCCTTGGAGTCGGCCAGGATCTGAAACTCGATGTGTCTTGGGTCTGCCAGGTACTTCTCGACGTAGACGGTCTCGTCACCGAAGGCGGATTTGGCGATCGACCTCGCCGAGTTCAATGCGGGACCTAGATCCTTGTCGTTCATCACGATCTTCATGCCGATCCCGCCGCCACCAGCGGCCGGCTTCAGCATCACCGGGTAGCCGATGGACTCCACCAGCTCTATTGTCTCCTTTGGGTCTTTGATCCCTCCTTCGCTTCCCGGGATGATGGGAACGCCCGCATTCTTCATGATCTCTCTTGCGGCGATCTTGCTTCCCATCTTGTCGATGGATTCACTGGTGGGTCCTATGAAGACGATGCTGTTCTCTTCGCAGGCCCGGGCGAACTTGGGGTTCTCCGAGAGGAAGCCGTACCCGGGATGGATCGCCTCTGCCCCAGTCTGCTCCGCCGCCTCCAGGATCTTGTTGATCCGAAGGTAGCTTTGCGACGCCGGCGAGGGTCCCACGAAAACCGCCTCGTCGGCGTACTTGGCGAAGAGGGCGTTCCGGTCGGCCTCGGAGTACACCGCGACGGTGGAGATGCCAAGCTCACGGCAAGCTCTCATGATCCGTATGGCGATCTCTCCACGGTTGGCGATCAGAATCTTCTGGAACATCGTCGGAGGTTTGGTGGACCGAGGCTAAAAACCTTTGGCGAACTCTGGGAAGAAGAATTTAATAACCTCAGATCCTGAGACTAAAAGGCATGAAACCGAGGGAGATGTCTGGGGAGGAGTGCGAGGAAATGCTCGCGAAATCCAGGTTCGGGAGGGTCGGCCTATCTATTGGCGATCAGCCTTACGTCGTGCCGATGTCTTACGTCTACGCCGACGGCGTCATTCTCTTGCATTCCGGCCTTCGGGGAAAAAAGCTAGACGCGGCCAGGGATAACCCGAGGGTCTGTTTTGAGGTGGACTCTGTCGAGAAGGGCAGGTGGAAGAGCGTCATAGTCTTCGGAAAGGCTCGTCTATCTCAAGACGTCGACGCGAAAGAGAGGCTCTTTGAAATATTCACCAAAAGCGAGATGAGCGGCCACGGTGGGAAGAGCTTCCGGAGGGAGGACGTGGAGAAGATGCCGCTGGTGATCTGGGAGATCGAGATCGAGGAGATGACCGGACGCGATGGCGTATGGTAGACCTTCCCGCCCGAAGCTGAAGGGAAAAAAACAGAAAAAGAGGCCATTTTCGCCATGACCGCGATCAAGTGGACCGAGAAGTACAGGCCCAAAAGCCTGAAAGAGGTTCTGGGTAACGGCAAGGCCGTCTCAGACCTGGAGGCCTGGGCCCGGGCCTGGGAGAGGGGCGTGCCCGAGAAGAGGGCGGTCGTCCTCTACGGTCCCGCCGGGGTGGGGAAGACCTCTGCCGCCCTGGCCCTGGCCGAAGAGCTCGGCTGGGACCAGATCGAGATGAACGCGAGCGACAGCAGGACCGCCGCCGCCATTCAGAAGGTGGCGGGTGCAGCATCCAAGATGATGACCTTCTCCGGCAAAAAGAGGCTCGTCATCCTGGACGAAGCCGACAACCTCTACGGGTCTGCGGACCGGGGCGGTTCTGCGGCGATGCTGAGGCTCGTTAAAGAGACCGACCAACCGGTGATATTGATCGCCAACGACTACTACGGCATCTCCAAGCCCCTGAGGGAGGCGACCCTCGGCATTCAGTTCAGGAGCATCAGGAAGAGCACAGTGGCCTCGGTCCTGAAGGATATATGCCGGACCGAGAAGGCAGGTTGCACCCCGGAGATGATCGAGGAGATCGCTGAGATGGCGGGAGGAGATCTTCGAAGCGCCGTAAACGACCTTCATGCAGCCCTGGAGGGCGCCATCGAGTTCGGCGAGGTGGCGACCAGCGTTCGGGACTCCAAGTCCTCGATCTTCGAGGGGGTCGCCAAGATCCTGCGAGGCTCCAGCGCCTCCGAGGCGGTCAAAATTGCCTGGTCCCTGGACGAGAGCCCCGAGGACCTGGTCCACTGGATCGACGAGAACCTGCCCCTGGTCTACAAACCCTCCGACCTCGCTTCCGGCTATGATAGGTTATCGAGGGCCGACGTCTTTCTCGGAAGGGTCAGAAGGCGGCAGAACTACGGCCTTTGGCGGTACGCCTCCTTCATGATGACCGGGGGGGTCCAGGCTGCTCGGACTGAGAAGAAGGGCGGCTACATCGCCTTTCGGCCGCCGGGCTACTGGAGGAGGATGGGCCAGACCCGGGGTGCAAGGCAGGTCCGGGACTCGGCGGCCAAAAAGATCGGGGTGCATTGTCACATAAGCTCCCGCCAGGCCAAGGCCGAGATGATGGGGTTTTTCGGACTTCTTTTGAAAGAGCCCGAGAAGGGGCCGAAAGTTGCGGCCCTTCTCAACTTCTCCATCGAGGAGATCGCCCTCCTCATGGGGACGAAGCCCACCACCAAGAAGGTCTCAAAGATTTACGAGGCGGCCCAGGAGCTTCTCGAAGAGGAGAGGGTCTCGGAGATAGAGATCGCCTGGGGCGGATCTAAAAAGCTGGAAAAGGCTCAAAACGATGGTCCTGACGCAGGCTCGATGATCACCGAGCCGGAAGAGGAGACGGTCGAGGAGGAAGGACAAAAAGAGGCCCGATCCTCCACGGACCCCGGCCAGGGCACCGAGCCGACGGAGCCTGAGAAGGACGATCGTCAGAAGTCCCTCTTCGACTTCTGACGGGATAGAAAAAATTTTTG
>CAZNGI010000072.1:0-11736 GCA_964572505.1 uncultured Methanotrichaceae archaeon
TCGCCGAATCTAATTGTCGCTCGTTTGAATGGAGGCTTCGGGGGCAGGATCGACGGGGTGACTCAGTCGGGATTCGAGTTCGTGCTTGATTTTCGCGAGGATGAGTAGTCCTTGCCGTGCGTAGGGGGGGCGAAAGTGAGCAACAGGCGATGTCGCTGTTTGCTTGAAAGTCGTTGCGGAGAACTGAGCCAAATAATGCCAGTTTGGCAATTTTTCATCGTTGGCAGAAGTAGGCGACTTCTTGGCACGATTTGCCTAAGCAGGTTTTTACTGTTGGGTTTAGATCGAGCAGTAGCATCACGGATAAAACTAGTATCTTATGGTTTAAGGTCAAACATGGCGCAGATAGAATGCTAATTATGGAGGGGCAGCTGGACAACTGCACTCTTTTTTACAATCAGCAAAGGTCGGGGAACTGGATTGAAACATATTTATGGCGGTGGGCGATCGCTCTTCATTTAGAGGGTTCGCATGGTGGCATTATCTTCCCTCTTCTATCCAATTTATATACCTATCACATCCCCTTTTCTATCTAATCTATAGTTTGAGGCATAACATAGTATTTGTGTAATTCGTTCAAGTGCCCCCACGTTTTCTAAGGCCCAGTTATTCGTGCCTGTAGTAATACTCTCACGATTATCAGGATTAGTTAAAACGTATATAAGGGCCTCTCCTTTTACCTCGTCCAATACGGCACTCACTTGATTTTCATGCACGCCTCCACTCATGTGATGTCCGATTACAGTATTATATTCCTCTCCTTCAAGATTCCACATTGCAATTATCGTTACGCAGCCACCCATATATCCGGTTTCAAAAATATCAACATCGGATGGAACCTCTTCGAAAGTTCCCTCATCCCGATCCATAGTAAACTCAAATATTTCTGAACTTTTTTTCTTGCTAAAAAGACTCCCCCTTTGAATAACCTTGGAACCAGACATACTTGCTTGGGGTTGTCTCTCTGCCCCCCCATTCTGTTGCACCACATGCGTCAGCTCGTGCGCCAAAAGCCGCTGCCCCTCGAAATTTCCGGGCCGGTACTCCCCCTGCCGGAGGAATATGTCCTGCCCCGTGGTGAAGGCCCGCGCCTGGAGCGATCGGTTGAGCGAATCGGCCTCTGCGTCGGCATGAACTCGGACCCGGCCGAAGTCGGCGCCGAAGGCCCGCTCCATCGGCTGGCGGACGCTGTCCGAGAGGGGCTGTCCTCTGCCTCGCGCCCCCTGGATCTCGGATTCGAGGCTCGGGCCGACGTCGGCGCCCCCGGCGGGTGCGAGCCCGTCGACCTTCAGCCGCAGCTCCTCTTCCTCTTCGAGATCCAGCTCGTCCTCGTCTTCCAAGTCTTCTTGCCTCTGGACTGCGCCCTCATCGGAGGACGAGATCGTCTCGACGACCCGCCGCGCCACCCGGTCCGCCTCCTGCTCGTACCGATCGCTGACAGGGCCGAGCCTGAGCTTCGGCTGGACGTTTTCCCTCGGGAGTATGCTGATATCGGCGATGTTGAAGCTGATGCCCGATCCGCCCATTGGCGCCTCGCTCTCCTCGACCGGCGGGGCGAAGGGGCGCGGGGCGAGCATGTTCTGCTTCTGCGCGGGCTTGACAGATGGACAGCATGAATCCGTCTTCTGGAGTCTTTCTCTCTTCATCATCTTCCACCACCAATATCATTCGTCTCTCGGAAGCACAAAGTTCATCAGCGCGTACCCGTGCCCCCACTCCTCCCGCGAGATCGGCACTCTGCTCCCGTCAGGGTTCCAGCGGTAGAGCTGCGCCTGGCCGTCCTCTGGCCGATAGAGGGCGAGGTGGGGCCTGCCGTCCAGCTCGAAGGGCATGAGCTGATAGTCCAAACCCCACTCGTCGGACCAGACCTCCTCGCTCTTGCCGTCGGTCGGGTCCCAGCGGCGGAGCTGGACCCTCCCGTCTCCGGGGCGGTAGCCTAGCCAATGGGGCCGGGTGGCCAGGCTGAAGAATACTAGGACCTCGGAGCCGGCGTCCCAGCCGCTCTTCCAGACCGTCTCCCTGAACCCGCCCGCATCCCAGCGGCAGAGCTCGACCTGCCCGTCGGAGGGCCTGTAGGCGGCGATTTGGGCCGTCCCGCAGATCTTCGCGGGCGCGGGGAAGAGGACGTAGCCCGCCTCCCAGCCGCTCGACCAGATCAGCTCTTTGGTGCCGTCCTCGGGATTCCAGCGGCAGAGGAGGATCTCGCCCGTCTCCTCCTCCCCCTCCTGCCTGCTGGCCAGATAGTGGGGCATTCCGCCGAGATCAAAGAGCATCAGAGAATCGGACGAATCCCAGGTCCCGGTCCAGACGGTCTCCATCTGGTCAACGCCACTTTCCGACTTTCCTCGGGATAGCAGGACATGTCCATCTTCGGGATTGTAAACAACGAAATTGGTCAGACCTTTCAGCTTGAAGGGAATCAAAATCGAGTTCTTCTGCATACTGCTGAACCTGCCGAGAGCGACTGTTATGACGGTGCCGCTGACATTTCCCCGACAAAGCGCGGCCCTTCCGCCATCTTTATCGTAAGCGACGAAGTACAGCTTCTCAGCGAGCTCAAATGGCTTCGGAGCGTAGCCTTTCAGCGGCCATTTACCCGTCCCGACGACCTCCCGATCAATTTTGTTGTTGGTTATTAGCTTCCACCGATGGACCTCAAAAGATTCGTCGGCCTGCTTGTAGGTCATGACGTGAGGAACTCCCCCGAGAGAGAAAGGCATTAAAACGGACCCCTCCGACCATTTGAACTGTGATACCTCATCCCTCGTCCCGTCATCCTTCCAGCGGTAAACCTTCATGGTGTGGTCTCTTCCAGCCCCTCCTGGAAAGACGCTATTTGGTCTGTACATCACCAGATAAGATTCGCCCCCTAGCTCGAAGGGGAATATGACACAATCTTCATACCACTTCTCGGACCCGACGGTATCCCTTCGACCGTCAGCCCTCCAGCGGTAGACCTGGGCGCTCCCGTCCTCGGACCTGTAAGCCACAAAATGAGGCACGCCCTTGAGATTGAAGGGCACAAGCTCGTAGCCTGGACCCCACCCACTGCCGAGCACCTCCTTGGAGCCGTCGGAGTTTCGGCGCCACAGCTGGACGTTGCCGTCCTCGGACCTGTAGGCTACGAAGTAAGGCTCGCCCTCGATCTCGATGGGCGTGGTTGTCCTGTCATGCTCGCATTCCCAGGTCTCAGACCAGATCTCCTCTTTGACGCCAGGGGAGATCCATTGATTAAGGGCGAAGGCCGCCGTCCCCCCTCCTTCGGGCCTGCGGGCCAAGAAATGAGGCGCGGCACCGAGTTCAAAAGGCGCAAAAGCCCAAGTTTTATCCCACGTCTCCGAAAAGACGTTCCTTCGACCGCCATCGAGGTTCAAGCCGTACATAAGGGCCTTCCCGTCTCCAGGCCTGTAAGCCAGATAATAAAGAGCTGGCTGGCACTCGGTGATCTGAACGGTATTTCCGGCCTTTTCGCTGACCCTCGAGATGTTGCAGATCTGTATCTCTTCACGGCCACTATTTCCCGAATAGAAGGCGGAGTCTGCGATCACCCAACCCAACCGTTTGCCGTCGGTGGGCTCTGAATCGTTCCTCGCCAAATTGAACCAGTTGGAATTCAAAGAGACGTTCTCGGCAATTATCTGGTTGGACCCCTCCAGGACGACGTTCTCCTCTTCCACCACGTTGTCGGAGGCGAATACCTGCCTGAAAACCCAGGAATCTATCTCTTTGATCTGGGCACGGCTCCCAGGTTTTGTCGCTTTCTTTTTGGCCTCGATTTCGTTTTCAATCAGACCCTTGATCTCCTTGACCACGAGATCTCCTGCCATAATTCTTGTCAGCCGGTTGCCGTGCAGCCGAAGGGTTCCGCTCTTAAGACCACCGAATTCAAGCTGACCCGTCTTCATCAGATCCAAAACCTTGGCCAGCTCTTCAGAGGTCAGATCGGGCCATGAATACGATCCTGATGAACTGCTCGACGGCACAGAGTGCACCTGAAACGATCCCGTTCCGATATCGGCGGTTGAAGCAGAGCTCGGTCCCAGATGAACCCTGGCCGGGCCTAAACTGAACTTTCCCCTGATCCAGTTGTTGACCACCGTCGCATCTTCGGTAACCTGACGAATTATCAGGGCAAACCGTTTGCTGACGTCGGTTGGAAGTATGAAATTGTTCAACAGCAGGATGTGTCTTGCAGTCGGACCGATCCTGATCAGGGGGGCCCCTTCCCCCTCAATCCTACAGGAGCGAAGGGCGATCTTCTCGGTCCCCTCAAAGAAGATCGCGCCTGAAGCGGGGTACTCCTGATCGTTGCAATCTCTCGTCTCTATCGCCATATTCTCAAACGCGATCGATGCAAGTCCGATAATCCTCATCTGGCCTCTGGACACCAAACGGGTACAGCTTCCGCACCCTCTGACGTGGAGATGAAACTGGGGCGTGGTCATCGGGTCGCTAACTTTGAGATCTTCAACGAGATGTTTTCCAGGCAATAGACAAATGCATATCGTCTTCAGGGAGTCGTTCTTATGTTTATTCAAAAGGTCTTCGATGGCTTCAGCCAACGTTTCGTATTCGCCACCCTCTCCTACCGGGACTGCACACCCGCCACCACCTCCCTCGATCTCGATCTCCGTTAGGGGCGGGAAAAACCTGCGGCAGTCTTTCACCACCGACCAGGCGTCGCCGGACTTCTCCAGAACCGCAAGGGGACAGCGATGGCGTTTGATACCGAACCGTTCAACAAAATCGTTCTCGCCGTGAGGCCATTCGATATTGCCCGTGGCCCTCCGGGCCGCCATATCCCAATGGTCGCCGGTCCTGTAATCTCCATCGGGATCGAACCGGACCTGTATCCCGTCTTCAAGGTCGATCCAACCGGCACCCGTTATGATGGCGCCGCCTTTATCTTCGTCTTCGTCTCTCGGCTGGTGGTCCCAACGACGAACCTTCGGTCTCTGACTTAACGGAAAATCCTTTTCAGATAAACCGGACCCTTCCGCCACCGTCAAGACGTTCCCCTCGACGGATTCCAAGAGGGCCAGAACTCCTGGCAAACCTCTCAGCTCACGGACCTCGTCGGTGATCTCCAACACCTGGCCCGGCGCGAAAAACTCCGCGACCCCTGGACCTGAATTTTGGATCGTAATTCTGTCGTTCTCGATCTTCTCAACGGCTCGGAGTACAGAGCCGTTGTCGCGAGACCACTTGAAGGTGGCCTTCCCCGTTTCTCCTGGCTCGTGGATCTCCACGCGGTAAAGATGGTTTTCAAGGCCCAGGTAGCCCGCCCCCTGCTGGACTATGCACGGATCCGAGGGTCCAGGTGGGCCGGTCCTCGCCGCAAGACCCGCTGACCGGGTCTCGGCAGGACAATGGCATTCATCTTCCGGGTCCTCTGAAGGTCCGTTCGGCTTCCACAGTTTCACCTGCCAGACCGTCTTTGTGCGGGTGGCGGTGTCGGGTCCGCCGAGGGCCACCTCCCGAATCCCAGGGTCCTCAACGGCGGTAACGTGCCGTTCCCAGACCTCCAGGTAGGCAAGATAGCGACCGTCTTGGGCAATTTTTTCGGGCAGGTAGTCGGGCTGATGTGAGTAGGGGACGATCTCCTCATTTTCACAGAGGATGCCGTCGACGTAGTAACGTCCTTTGCCGATCGTCAGCTCACCGGTTCCAGCAGAGACTTCAAAACCGGCGTCGTGTATCGGGGCGCCGCAGGTTCCGATCACATCGAAGTTGGTGGTCCGGCTGTGGTGAAGTTCGATCTCGGTCTGCTCGTTCCAGTCAGCATCCAGCTGGACGCGCCCCTGCTGCATCCGCACGCTGCTGTAATGCTTCTTGAGATCGACCATGGATCGTGAAAAATCTCCTTTCATAATAAAACCTTGAAGTAATCGACGTCTGGTAGTTTACCGTTTTGCTGAAAATTGACATCCAGCAGCGCTAAACTCTATCCGTCTGTCCTCGTTTATGCCCTCTACCTGAATCGATATGCCTAATCCGGTCGATATTTGTTCATCGATAGGGCCGATCTGTATCGTCTCCCAGGTTTCAGGAGCTTCTATTTCAACACCTTCTAATATCAGCTTTTCTCCGTCATAGATCGATACATCTATAACAAAATCCTTGTCAGAACATTTCAACCGGAGGAGAGCTTCATCAGCCTGGGTGAAGCTGCTTCCACCAAGAGCCGCAGTCGTTGGAATTGAAAAATGCATCACGGCTTTCGATCCGTCTGTTACTTTAACCAAAGTTCCATAATTTTCACGTTTAACCGTTATTTCTCCTTCTAATCTCTCAACCTGTAAGCTGTTTCCGTGAACCCAGACGATACGAGACGTTTCGGCCTGGATGATTCTGCATAGACCATCGATCGCAGCCTGAACCGTCCGGGCACGGCTGAGGTGCGGGCAAGAGGCGGGGTCGTAGGCCACCTGCCCTGCAACGCTGATGTTTGCGTAGAACCAGATGGGGCTTTGATCTGTTGGGGTGGGCTCCATCAGTTTCGCCTCGATCGCGGCGTTCTCGTCCAGCCTGCTGCAGAAGCAGGTTGCTATGCCGTCATCATCAGTCGGGACGTCCAGCTCCTCGCCCGTCTCACCGTTGTCTTTCCTGAGCTCGCCCTTTTCGCTGTCGATCTTGAACTGGACCATCGCTCCCGTGACGGGGTAAGACCCTCTCGCCACCCTGACCCTGAAGGGGCCAGGAAGCTCGGTTCCGGGCATCGTCTCCTGGCCGTCGCCGCCTACAGATGTAAACGAGACCTGGCGGCAGAGATCATTGATGGCATCCCTCACGGTCTCAACGCCGCCAAGCTGGATGCAATCTCTTGGCGGACTGTAGGCCACCTGTTCTGCAACGCTGGCGTTTGCGTCGAAGATGATTGAAGGGTGAGAAGGATCGCCGTTTTCGTCAGGACATACGACATCGATGAGCATAGCGCTCACTCGAAGGCACGGGCTCTCCAGCACTTCCTCAAATCGGCAGATGCACTGGGCAATCCCGTCCTTTCCGGTGAGAACAGAACCATCGGCGGGATCCAGGACTCCCTGACCTTCGAAAATTTCGAATTTGATCTCTGCCCCTTCAACCGGACGTTCTCCTCTGGAGGCTCTGACCTGGAACGGTGCAGGCAACCAATCTCCAGGCATCGCTTCCTGACCATCGCCACCGACGTAAGATAGAGATAAGGGGATGGCACCGGCACTGAACAGCGTCGATGAGGAATGCTCCTGTTTTGGATTAATAAGTGTAGCTTCGACCTGCTCAATCCAGACCAGATCATCTTCGGGTCGGTCATCTCCAAACTTCCAGAAACATGTGGCTATGCCGTCTTCTCCTGTAATAACAGTCACAGTTTTTATACCTGAGAAAACGTCCCCAGTCTTACGAAGTTCTCCGTCACCTTTTACGATTCCAAATTCGACCTCAGCGTTCTTCAGAGGATAGCCGCCAACAAAGACCCTCGCCTGAAGAGGTGCAGGCAGCTCTTCTCCTGGCATCGCCTCCTGACCGTCTCCACCGACGTAAGAGAGAGACGCAGCACTGGCGTTGGCGTTGAACTGGATCAACGGTGGATGCTCCATCTCTGGATAAAGAAGTGTGGCTTTCACCTGCTCGATCCAGATCAGATCGTCTTCGGGCTGGTCGTCTCCGAACATCCAGAGACATCTGGCGATGCCATCGTCATCAGTAGTGACGGTTATCGGACCATCGATATAAACGTCCTCCTGCTTTTCCCGAATTTTGCCGTTGCCTTTGACGATCTCGAACTTCACCTCTGCCCCTTCGACGGGACGCCCCCCGCGTTGGACCCTGACCTGAAGCGGCGATGGCAGCTCTTCTCCAGGCATCCCTTCCTGACCTTCGCCGCCGACGTAGGATAGGAATACCATATCCGTCAACGGTGGGAAAAGCTTCCGGCAATCTCTTTCTAAGTTCCACGTTCCTTCCTGATCACGGTTCAGAATGGCTAAAAGACAGTTGTGGTGTTGGATGCCGAACTTCGGCACAAAATCCTTCTCGTCATGGGGCCACTCTATATCGCCAGTATTTCGGGCCGGAATCAGCCAGTAGTCTCCGGTTCGATAATGATCGCCGGCTTTGAAACAGACCTCTATGCCGTCTTCAAGCTCGATCCAGCCGCCGTCTTCAGAGTCCGTCTCAGTTGGTATCCCATTAATTAACAGGGATTCCTCCAACTTGCTTTCGTTCAAATCCCAACGACGGACTTTGGGGTTCGATTCTTTCACGTGCTTTGCCACGTCCGCGGCCAAGGTCAGGATCAGATCAGCTTCATCGATATCTTCAACCCTGGCCAGAGTCCCGGGCACGCCCAGAAGTTCCGTCTCGTCGCCGAGAACCTCGACCCAGTCGTCTTTGTGGATCCTGAGCTCCTGGTCCCAGCCAAGCTGCTGTAGCTTCACCTTGTGGTACTCGGTCTCAGACTCGACGTTCTCCGATTCTTCATCCGTAGATTCGTCCTCTATGAAGTCCGCTATGGCAAAAGCTATCGCACCGTTATTTCGGGACCACTTAAAAGTAGCCTCGCCGACCTCTCCCGGCTCGTGAATTTCCACCCGATAGAGCTGATTCTCAAGCCCTCGATAGGCCGTTCCCGAGAGGATTGCACACGGATCTTTGGCGGACTCTTTCTGGGCGGGCTGGAGGCGAACGGCAAGCCGGGAATCTCCCGGATCGGTCAGATCTTTCAGCTTCAAAGACGCTTCCCGGCACGATATGTTCTCCAGCTCGCACGGCATCAGTTTCACGCGCCACTCTGTCTTGACGCGGGTGGCGGTGTCCGGACCGCCCAGGGCCTTTTCCCGAATGTCGTCATCTTCTACGGCGGTGATGTGTCTATCCCAGGCGTCCAGGTAAGCCAGGTATGTTTCCGGAGGCTCGACATCGATAATCGGTTGAATAATCGGTTGATCTTCTATTTTGAAAAATATTTTTATATATATCCCTGAAGACGTAGCCGCCGCTCTCAAATCTTCATTCACAGTTTCGTTGAAGGTCAGAATCAGCTCGGCCGCGTCGATCTCCTCTATCTTGAGCACCTGATGCTGAAGATCGTCTTTGACAGAGATCTCTATCCACTGACCTTCCTCTAAGCCCATATCGTCTATATTCAGGGTGGATAGTTTCGCCTGGTTTTCCGAAGGGAACGTGACATGTTCAAAATATCCGAGATAACCATCCAGCTCAATCAAAATCCCGTCCACATACATCCGGCCAGACGATAGGGTCAGATCCCGGCCATCGGGCGCCACCTCGACTTTGAACCCGGCAAAATCGATGGGAGCACCGCACCGGCCAACAACATCTACAGCTTCCGTTTCTCGGATATGCTTTTGGATATCCGCCTGCTCGTTCCAGTCAGCGTCCAGGATCACCCGTCCCTGCTGCATCAGGACGCTGCTGTAATGCTTTTTGGGATCAAATTTGAAACCTGTAAAATCTCCTTTCATAAAGTGCCCCCCTCAGTATTTAAGTCACGTAAAAGATCCCGGCCTCCAGCCCGAACCGCATGTACTCCTCCAAAGCCGCCCTCAGGTTAGCCTCGCGCTGAGGCTGCTCTAAAATGCCGAAGACGCCCATCCCCGAGCCGTCTTCTGCTCCCGTCCGAACCTCCTCGGCACAGGCGAAGCTGAGCTGAGCATACCCAGGATCGCCGTAATGAAATGATGTGAACGCGGGACGCAGGCGAATTTTCACCGCCCTCTTCTCCTCGTCGGATAGATCCCTTCCGAGCGCCTCCTTTTTTGCCGCCAGCGCCAGATCTGGCTGGCAACGGAAGCGCCGAGGCGAACTCGATTCCATGGGCAGGTAAGAGAACCGGACACATCCCTCCTGTCGCAGCTTCACCGTCACCTCTCCCATAAATATGGAGTTGCTGGCCTCCAGACGGCGCAGGTCGCTTTTGCCCAGAACTGTGCACCGATCAATCTGAACTGTGGCGTTCTCAGCGAAGATTGCGTTATTTGAATCATCTACAATGCTTTCTCTCAGAATTAAGCTGGACGCGCTCCCGGCTAAGTTGATCTCTCCGCAGATTGACCGATCGATCGTCAATTCCGCCGAACTGCCGTTATCAACTTCTATGCCACCGAAACCCGGCACCAGTGTGGTGTGAGCGACCCGAAGGCTGAGGTTGCCGGCGAGGATTCTCAGCTTTCCCTCAATCAAGAGGCCTTCTATAACGAGCTCGCCGGGATTCGATCCAGAACCCGAAAGTACCCCTTCAGAAACTTCTATGTCCCCCAGCAGATGCGGCCTCAGCCCCCTGGCCGCGAATTGACCATTCGACCTCGGCTCAAGCCAGTCCGCTGCCACGATCAGAAGCTGGCAGCCGTATGGAACGGTTACGGTCAGATTCCCCTCTTTGTAGGTCCGACTGTCCATGACGACGATCATCCCGATCTTGCCCTCGAGGACGCCCTCTTTCTCCCATTTGTCGATCTGGCTCATCCATTCTGCAATGGCGCTCTCAAGATCCGGGAATATATTATCCATCTCAACTTCGCCATCAGGATTATGTCTGCTGATTCCTACTTCTTTTTTGGACTGACTCACTCCGACCTGCCAGTCCACTTCGTCTTCCAAAATTTGCCGAATTGACGAAGTGCGATCATAGGGCCCCGCGCCCACGTCACCGCTGAAGCCGTAGGAGTAGCTGACGAGAACGTTCTGGGGCGACACCGCCTGATGAATTGTGAGCCGTCCACTTTCGGGGTCTACTGCAATTGTTATCCTTCTAATGCGGAGGTTTGTGTGAGTTGCCATTGTCGAAATATCCTCGTCGAGAGTTAACACCCATTTGGAACCATCTTGTTCCGCTTTTGCAATAACAATAGTGGCAAATATTCCGGGGTTATTTTCCTGATCACTGAATACCTCCACCACCTCTCCGCTAAACCACGGACGATCACTTGTCGCCCCCCCGTTCGCCTCTACTTCGACGTCAAAATTTGAGACTAACGTTATCGCTTTCTCGGGCTCGAAGGAAGGATATCGCCATTCAGACATATTACAGATGGAGATGTCCTTTAGCGGTATTTTGCGAGGTTCGGTCTCTCCATCGACGATGATATCGACCCCAAATACCGGATGAGGGTCGAAATAAGATGGCTGCGGAAGATCTCCGTTGCGACGCGCTTCAAGTTCGTTGTAAAGAGGATAGCGGCGCAGCGGCCCGGGAACGTTGATCTCCTCGGAGAGATGAACGATCCAGTCTTCGGTCTGGGGCCTGTTGAATAGGGGAATTTCAAGGCAGGTGGGATCGAAGGTGTACCGGTTGCCTTCATCACCGATCTTGTGTGCGGTGGACTGGTCCAGGGGGTAGCTCTGCAGCCTCCAGAGGAAGATCCCGACGTTGGGAATGTTGTACTTGCCGCCTCGGGTCGCTATTCTTCGGACGTCCAAGGTGTGAGCCGTCGTCTCAAAAGGCCCGTTCACCAGCTCGATCTCGTCGGCGTTCCGAACGCAGGCCGTCCGACCCCTGTCCAGGCGCAGATGATTCAGATGCTGCGTTGTGGCGAGAAGCTGGAAGAACTCGACGGCGTGAGACGGCCACCCGGTCACGTCGCGCGATACCTGTTCCAGCACCGAGGCGGTTCCCTTCCTCCTGCGGTAGGCGATGGTGTTGGCCACATAACCTCGCATCTTCGCCCCCCGCGCTGAAAGAGGATGGACAGCATGAACCCCCAAAAGGTCGCCGATGTAGGGGATCACCCAGTC
>CAZNGI010000073.1:0-11727 GCA_964572505.1 uncultured Methanotrichaceae archaeon
TATCGTTACAAACTCGATCTCCTCAAAGCCCTCTGCCAGGGGAACGACGACCTTCATGCACCTTCCGCCTCCTTTCATCTTCTCGGTCTGCTGGCGAGGAGCTTGGATCTCAAATTTATTATAACTTTCCCGCTTCGCCTGTCAGGCTTTCGCCTACCTGCCTCACCGCCTCACCGCCCATCCCACCCCCTTTGAGAGGATTGATGAAAAGATGAACACCGAGGAGGTGCAGCGCCGAAAGAGCAAGTATTTAAGAGCTTGATTCAAAAATGGTCAGAAGATGAAGACGAAATTCAACGTTCTCGTTGAAAGGGACGAAGACGGATACTACGTCGCAACCGTCCCCACTCTTCCCGGATGCCACACTCAGGCAAAAAGCCTCGACGAACTTATTGAAAGGGCAAAAGAGGCGATAGAGGCGTACCTGGAGGTTGAAAAGGACATCGACATCGCGCCCGTGGAATTCGTGGGGGTCCAGGTTGTCGAGGCTGAGACCGGTTAAGGCCGAGAAGGTCGTAAAGGCCCTGAGCAAACTCGGTTTTCAGACGGTCAGGCAGAAGGGGAGCCATCTGGTGATGAAGCATCAGGATGGAAGAATAACTGTGATACCAATTCACAGTGGAGAAGATCTGGGAAGGGGTATACTGAGGCAGATAGCCCACGACGCGAAGATTCGAAAAGAAGAGTTCGCCAAGATGCTGGATGACGTTTGACCCAACTTTAGCTCTTGAGCCTCGAAATAGTTCCATCTCGTGGCGTTGCTGTTTTTTTACAATTTCACCAGGTCGAAGACCCACCGGCTCACGCCCGGAGCAACGTTCCCGCACCGGCGGTGAAACTCGACCTCAAAGCCTTTCTCTTCGAACTCTCGGATGAGGTCCTCAATCTGGTGGCGTTTCTTGAAGGTGTAAAAGTGGATCGCGCCGCCCGCCGGCTTTACGATGGGGCTTATCGCATCCAGGATTTCGTCCTTCCCGTAGGGCGTCGGGACCACGGCCCTATCGAACTTCTGCTTCAGGACGCTGCAGACCGCAAAGGCGTCGCAGTTCACGGTGTCGACGTTCCTTTCGACCCGGTTCAGCCTCGCGTTTTCTGCAAGCCACCTGCACGCCTCGGGACTTATTTCCAGGGCCAGGACCCTGGCGCCGACGGCAGCTATTGGGATTGCGAAGGGCCCGACGCCGGAGAAGGGGACGATCACCCGCTCCCCGGGCCTTGCCATCGACGCGACCCTCCGCCTCTCGTAGCCGAGACGGGCGTTGAAGAAGACCCTTGCGACATCGAACCTGTACGCGAAGCCGAACTCCCGATGACAGGTGACAGTTCTGCCGCCCGCCAGAACCTCGAAGCTTGCGACTCGTTTTTCGCCCTCCAGCATTGATGTCTTGTTGAGGACGGTTTTGATGTACCCGTGGTTGGAGATTATCGTCTCTCCGATCGTTTTCTTCTGGCCTTCTAGCTCCGGAGGAATCGAGAGGATGGCTACATTTCCGACGAGGGAAAAGTGGCTTGGGACCAGGTCCCGTTTCTCGTCGGGGACGATGCCCCCGAGCTCATCTCTCAGGCTCATCGCAAGTTCCTGTCGTCGACGGCGGATTTCAGATTTGGGTCGCGCCAGCGTTTGTTCCGGCTCGTCATTTCAGATCAGCATCCGGGGCGGTGTCGCCGGAAAAGCTCTCAGCCAAGGCCGACGAGCTTCTCGCTGATATCCCAGAGCCTCTTCTGGACGGCTCGATCTCGGCTGAGGGGCGATGAGACGGCAGGCTGCGACCTCTCGAAGTAAAGGCCGCTTTTCCCCTCCAACTCGGGCGAGGTTGCAAGACGGATCGGGGTCTTTGCCCCCTTCCTCGGATCGTCGCCCGGATAGTCTCCAAATCCCGCCCGCAAGAGCTTTGTCCTCACCACGCCCGGGTGCAGAGCGTTTGCGTCGACCCCTGACCCCTTCAGCCTTCTTGAAAGCTCGTAGGTGAAAAGAAGGTTTCCGAGCTTTGATGTGGCGTAGGCCTCGTAGCCGTCAAAGCGCCTTTCGCCCTGGAGGTTCGACCAGTCAACTTGGGCGTCCCGGTGAGCGATCGAGCTCACGGTTACGATCCGAGAGGGCGCGCTCTTTTTTAGGAGGCCGATGAGCTGGTTTGTAAGAAGGAATGGGGCAAGGTGGTTCACGGCCAAGGTCGTCTCGATCCCATCCGCCGTCAGCCTCCGCTCCTTCATGAAGACCCCGGCGTTGTTGACGAGAACGTCCAGGCGGTCGTGCTCCTTCTCGACTTCAGCTGCGAGCCGACGAACCTCCCCTTGAAGCGAGAGGTCTGCCAAAAAGAAATCGAGACGGTCGTTGCCGCTCTTTTTGCGGATCTCTTCAGTAACCCGACGCCCTTTTTCGGCGTTTCGACCGTGCAGTAGCACCCGCGCCCCCATTCTGGTGATGGACAGAGCCGTCTCCTTGCCTATGCCGTCGGTAGACCCGGTGACGAGGACGACCTTGCCCTTCATCAAACCGTCCTTCATTTCTTCTAAAGCCAGCCCATCTTCGTCCAGTGCTCGTACTCGTGGGTCCACTCATCCTTGTTCGCAGTAATGAGCTTTCCGAACCTGTCTTTAATCATCCTGTGAATATCCTCCTGCTCGACGTAGACGGTCTTGTTCTCGATGTCTGCAACCAAAGTCTTGCCCAGCTTGAAGGCCTTCTCCATCGCCTTCTCCATCCCACTCGGGATCGCCATGTCGGCTCCGGCGCTTCCAGCAGCGCTCGCCCCCATCGCCACCATGATCCTGTTGATGTAGTCTTCCACTTCCTGGTGGCCCTGGCTTCCGGCCGTCGAGACGGAGCAGGCGTACTTTCCGAGGAGGAGCTGGCAGTGGATGGCGTCGGCCATCCTGTCGATCAGGGTCTTCATCTGGGCCGTCACAGACCCGAAGTAGACCGGCGAGCCCAAAACTAGCCCTTCGCTCGCCATGATCTCGTCGTAGACCAGTCCGAAGTCGTCCTCATGGACGCACTTTCCCTTTTTGTAGCAGACGCCGCAGGCGTCACAATAGTCGATCTTCAGGCTGCAGAGGTCGATGAGCTTCGTCTCTGCGCCAGCTTCCTTAGCCCCCTCCAATACCGCCTCGACGAGCTTCATCGTCATGCTATTCGCCCCGCGGGGGCTCCCGTTGATTCCCAGGATTTTCATCTCAGATCATCCTCCATGCCATCTTAAGAACTGTATAAATTTATAGCTGGCGATCGGGTGGTTGGGATCGAAAAATCGGATCGATCCAATCTCCACAAGCCAGATCTTCGAGCTGCCATTCCGGTCCTGGGGGTCAAATTAAGTAGTTCGAACGCCAAAGAATGGAGAGAGTTGGGTCGGCAAGGGCGAGGGCTAAACCTCGAATGGTGAACCGTCCTCGAGCAGCGGTCGAATTCGGAGGAGGATCGGGTTGGAGAAATTGGGGAAAAATTCACAAGGAACTCTGAGGGGAGAGACGATCGCCTACTTCTCGATGGAGATCGGCCTGGTGGAGGAGATACCCACCTACGCGGGGGGCCTGGGCACCCTCGCCGGGGACACGGTCCGGTCGAGCGCCGATCTCAGGCTGCCTCTCGTCGCCGTCACCCTGATTAGCAGGATGGGAAGCTTCCGGCAGGAGCTCGAACCAAGAGGCAGGCAGATCGAGCACCCGGCAGAGTGGGACCCTGCAGATCTGATGGAACAGCTGCCACAAAAGGCGAAGGTACGGATCGGGAAAAGGGACGTTGACGTCGCGGCCTGGCAGTACGTTCTTGAGAGCCCCACCGGCGGCGCTGTCCCCGTCCTCTTTCTGGACACCGACCTTGAGGAGAACACCTCAGAGGATAGGGAGATCACCGATGTTCTCTACGGCGGGGACGAACGGTACAGGCTAAAGCAGGAGATCGTCCTCGGGATCGGGGGCGTTAGGATCCTCGATGTCCTGGGGTTTCGGATCAGAAAGTACCACATGAACGAGGGGCACTCAAGCCTACTCGCCCTGGAGCTATTGGAACGGTGCAAAAGGGACCCGGAGAAGGTCCGCAAAAGGTGTGTTTTCACAACCCACACCCCGGTGGAGGCGGGCCACGACAAGTTCTCCTACGATCTCGCCAGTGAGCTGATCGAGGACGGCGACAAAATCGAGATGCTGAAGAGGTTCGCAGGCCGCCAGAGTCTGAACATGACCCTCCTCGCTCTCAACTTGTCCAACTACATAAACGGCGTCGCAAAAAAACACCGGGACGTCTCCAGCGCCATGTTTCCCGGCTACGTCATCCACACGGTGACCAACGGCGTCCACTCCTACACCTGGACCTGTCCCTCGTTCAGGGAACTCTACGACCGCTACCTTCCGGGCTGGGCGAACGAACCCGAGCTTCTGGTGAGGGTCGACATCATCCCCGATGAGCTGATGGTGGAGGCTCACGCCGCAGCGAAGAAGGACCTGATCGATTTCGTCAACCGATCGACGGGGGCCGTGATGGACCCCGAGGTTCTGACCCTGGGGTTTGCAAGACGATCGACGGAGTACAAGAGGCCCGCCCTCCTCTTCTCTGACCTGGACCGGCTCAGGAGGATCAACTCCCGCGGCGAGATCCAGATCGTCATGGCGGGAAAGGCCCATCCGAAAGATCTCCAGGGAAAGAGGCTTATCGAGGAGATCTTCGGCCACGCGAGAACCCTCAAGGACGAGATCGAGGTGGCGTACCTGGAGAACTACGACATGGACCTGGCAGCGAAGATGGTCTCGGGGGTAGACGTCTGGGTGAACACGCCGCTTCGGCCCCGGGAGGCCTCGGGAACCAGCGGTATGAAGGCGGCCCACAACGGCGTCATAAACTTCAGCGTTCTGGACGGCTGGTGGATCGAGGGCTGGATCGAGGGCGTCACCGGCTGGTCGATAGGCCCCGAACCCGGCGAGGAGCTCTCTTTCGAGGAGGGAAGGAAAAGGGATACAGACGACCTCTACAGCAAGCTGGAGTACATAATCGTCCCGACCTTCTACCATCGGAAGGACGATTGGGTCAGGATGATGAACAACTCGATAGGGATGCTCGCCTACTACTTCAACAGCCACAGGATGATGAGAAGGTACGTCACCGAGGCTTACCTATGAGCTGGACGAAATATGGTCATAACGATGGTCAGAACGGGATTGGAAAAATCTGGAAATTTCGGGATGGGGTTTGAGGTGGTCTGATGGCAAATATGGCTTTTGAGAGGCTGATTCTGCTCGTTTACCTTTTGTCGTCCCTGGCTCAGGGGGCGACGGTGACGGTCTGTCCGGGCGGCTGCGACTACTCCAGCATCAAGGTCGCCATCTTCGCCGCGTCGCCAGGGGACGTCGTCGAGGTTCAGAGCGGCAGGTACTACGACCATTTGAACATCCAAAAGAGGATCGAACTTCGAGGGGTCGATACAGGGAAGGGTATGCCAATTCTCGACGCCACTGGAAGCGGAAGCCCCGTCACCATCTCCGCCGACGGCGTGGTCGTCGAGGGGCTGAGGCTGATGAACGGGGGGCCCGATTCTGCCGGGATTCTGGTCCTTTCAGACGAGTGCATCATCAGGAAAAATGACGCCAGCAACAACTACATCGGAATTCATCTCCTCGGGAGCAAAAACTGCACAGTTCAGGGTAACATCGCCAGCGGCAACCTGGAGCACGGCCTGCGGCTGGACGGATGCTCCGGGAACATGATCTATGAGAACGTCGTGATGAACAACTTCTTGGGGAACGCCTTCGACGATGGGACTAACTTTTGGGAGAACGGCATGGTGGGGAACAGGTACGGAGACTTCGACGGCCCCGACGAGGGCTGCAGGGACGACAACCTCGACGGCCTCTGCGACAGCAGCCGCGAGATTCCCGGTGGGTCGAACCGAGACCGGTTCCCGATCGCGGGCGGCTAATTCATGGTCTTCGCCCCCCTCCACTGGATTCCGTCCCTCATCGCCGCCGTCCTGACGATCGCCCTCGCCCTCACGAAAGGCAGGCCGCCCCATGCGATCCTCGCCCGAGGTATGATACTCTTTGCGCTGGTGGGCCTTGCCGGCTATCTCCAGAGGGGCGACTTTCGCCTCCTCGCCCTCGACCTTCACGCCTTTCACTCCTGGACCGGCCTTGCCGCCCTCATAATCTCGGCATACGTCTTTTCGACGAAGAAGATCCTCCACAAGAACGGACCTGTGAGGCACTGCAATCTCGGCCGCGCCGCAGCCCTTCTCGCCGCCGTCACCCTCACAATCGGCCTATCGATGTTGACGGGCTTGGCACCCACAGGCCCAGACGAGGCGACACCATCAACCTCCGTTCAGGCTCCAGCATCAACCGATCTTCCGGAGGTGGAAGCGGTCGAGTACGCTGGGATGAAGCTGACACCTCTTTTGGAACAGGGGAACAACGCCATCGAGGGGACTCAGTACATCGACCGGGAAACGTACCGGCTGAAGGTGACCGGCCTCGTCGATGAGGAGATCGAGATGAGCTACGGCGACCTTCTTGACCTGCCCGCCTATTCGGAATTTGTCAGGATGCCCTGTGTCGAAGGGTGGGGGTTTGACGCCAAATGGACCGGCTTCAGGGTGGCTGACCTTCTGAATGAAGCTGGCCTTCGGCCCGAGGCGGCGTACGTGGTCTTCCATTCGGCAGACGGCTACTCCACAGGCCTGGACCTCGACTACCTGAAGGAGGAAAATATCCTGATGGCTTACGGGATCAACGACGTCACCCTCCCCCCTGAGAGGGGCTTTCCCCTCCAGCTGGTGGCGAAGGACAAGTACGGCTACAAGTGGGCGAAGTGGGTGACCGAGATCGAGGTGGTGGCCGAGGAGCAGAGGGGGTTCTGGGAGTCGAGAGGGTACAGCAACAGCGCCAACGTCGGCGAGTTTCCCTTCGGCTGAGGGGCCCTTTGGAAGAGCGAATTACAGCAAGTAGAGTGGAAGAAAAGAGAAGAGGGGAAAAGGGAGTGTCCGGCCCCACCCCCCTCACCTGCGAATATCGATCTCTACAGGCCCGTCCGCGATCTCCTCAAGCTCCTCCTTCAGATCAGCCAGGTCCCCGGAGAGTCGCTCTTCCATCGCGGCAAGGTTCCTTCTCCGTTCCTCAAGATCTGCTTCCAGGGCTGGGATCTTTTGGCGAACCCGGCCGCGCTTCTCCTTCAGCCTCGAGGTCTCGCGGCCGCTTTTGGAGAGGTTTCGCTCGAGCTCCTCGATCTCTTCGTTGAGCTGAAGGTGGCGGGCCTTGAGGACCTCAAGGGGCCTGTCCTCCAAAAGGTGGTCGATGTGCTCCAGGACCCGCTCCCTCTTCTTGTCCCGGAGGCCCAGAACGTCGACCTTCGACTTCAACTCCAATAGCGCTCCTGAGATCTCGCCCTCCAGTGCATTGGCCGGGGAGCCGGACAGCTGCTCGAAGACCTCCCGGTACTTGAGGGTAATCCGGTCGCTGGAGTCCTGTTTTACGACTCTCGAGAGGGCCTTGGTGAGGGGAGATACCAGGTCTGCCATGCTCATCTCGATCTGGTCCCTTTCCCTCAGCTTCTGCTCCAGGGACTTTTTCATATCGAAATTCTTCTTCCCCTCGTCGCTTCGGGTCCAGGACTCGATCTCTTTCTGGTGTCCCCTCTCGCGATCTCTCATGACGTCCAGAAGGCCTTCGTCTTCGGAGATCTCGGCTCTGAGAGACTCTATCTGGTCATGTTTCTCGCGGACCTGTGAAGCAAGGGCGGCCGCCTCCACGAACTTTTCGAGGCTCGATTCCCGTTCGCTGACGGCCTCGCCGAGGTCTGTGATGTGGCGGCTGATCGCCATGATATCGGAGTTGATCATCTCCACTTCCCTTGGAAATAGGGTGGCGGTGTAACTCTGAGCCCGCCCGAACTTCTGGACCGTGTTCTGGAGATGCTTCACTATCGTTGAATTATACTCCTCGGCCGATTTCAGGTCTGCTCCTGGAGGTGGGGCTAGCCTTTCAGACAGAACCCTCATCTGCCGAGCCACCTTCTCTCTTGTGGCAGTTCCCGCCTTGAGGAGCCTAGGCGGAGCGCCCTCTTTCGGCTCTGCCGCCTCCAGGACGTTCAGGTCCCCTTCGAGATTCTTTGCCACCCTCTCTATCTGGCCGTAGAGCGACCGAACCCTCCCTTCGAACTCGGGCTCCTGTGATCTGTCACTCAGCCACTCCTCGACGTAAGAGAGGGCCAAGGTCGAGGGTGCAACTTCGTCCTGGCGGACCTCGTCGACTTTCTCCTTCTGGAAGATCTTTTTCAACCACTTCACGGCCATCCTCACCTCTCTATATGCCAAAACGGGATGCAAATTTATAAACTATCCGATTTTTGCGCTCCCAAAAGTCTTAAAGAGGGGTGACCCAATCCCTACCCTCATGAAGTTCGATCCAGCCCGCATTCGGGAGGCTGCCGGCGAGGACTTCGATCGCGCCTGGCAGCAGGGAAAGGAGTACGTAGAAGAGCCGCCCCTCAACCGACGTTATCCAAGGCGCGTCTGTTCTTACGGCAGGCCTCATCCCATCTTCGATGTAATCGGCAGGCTCCGAGAGGCCTACCTCCGGCTCGGCTTCGACGAGGCGATGAACCCATTGATCGTCGAGGACCAGGAGGTCAAAAAGCAGTTCGGAAGCGAGGGCCTTGCGGTTCTGGATCGATGTTTTTACCTTGCAGGCCTTCCAAGGCCCGACGTCGGGATCTCCGATGAACGGGTCGGCCAGATGAAAAAGCTCCTTGACCGAGACCTCTCCACAGAGGACGTCGACGCTGTAAGACAGATCCTCCACGGCTACAAGAAGGGGACGGTGGAGGGTGACGACCTCGTCCACGACATCTCCGCAGCCCTCGACGTATCAGACGCCCTCGTCTCGACCCTCATCGAGGAGGTGTTCCCCGAGTTCAAGGAGCTCGCGCCCGTCGCCACATCGAAGACCCTGCGAAGCCACATGACCTCAGGCTGGTTCATATCTTTGGGAAGCCTCCACGAGAGGGCAACACTTCCCGAAAAGCTCTTCTCCATCGACCGCTGCTTCAGGCGCGAGCAGTCGGAGGATGCGGCGAGGCTGATGACGTACCACTCGGCAAGCTGCGTCATCATGGATGAGGACCTATCCGTCGAGGACGGAAAAATGGTGGCAGACGGCCTCCTCAGCCAGTTTGGGTTTGAGAAGTTCAGGTTTATTCCGGACGACAAGAGGAGCAAGTACTACGTTCCCGACACCCAGATAGAGGTCTACGCCTACCACCCCGGCCTCGTCGGGTCGAGCACCAAGTACAGTACAGGCTGGGTCGAGGTCGCAACCTTCGGGATCTACTCCCCGACCGCCCTCTCGAAGTACGATGTTCCCTACCCTGTCATGAACCTGGGCCTGGGGGTCGAGAGGCTGGCGATGATCCTCTACGACGCCACCGACGTTCGGGCTCTCGCATACCCCCAGTTCCAGGCAGACCCCGACCTCTCTCAGAGGGATATGGCGATGATGATCAGGGTCGAGAGGGAGCCGGAGACCCCAGCCGGGATCGAGATCGCTAGAGCCGTCGTCCGGACTTGCGAGGAGCACGGTGACGCCCCAAGCCCGTGCGAGTTTGAGGCCTGGAGGGGCGAGGTTTCTGGCCGAAAGGTCGTCGTCTCGGTGGTGGAGCCCGAGGAGAACACAAAACTCTGCGGTCCTGCCGCCATGAACGAGGTCATCGTCTACAAGGAGAACATCCTGGGAATCCCCAAAACCGGGAAGTGGGAGGATGCCTTCGAGAACGGGGTCACCACGGGGATGAGGTTCATTGACTCTTTCGCAGAGCTTGCGGCCCGGGAGGCCGAAGATGCGGCCCTGAAGGGAGAGGGGTCAGAGACGAGGGCGAGGATCGTCAGAAGCCCCGGAGACGTGAACCTCAAGCTCGAACCGGCCCTTGAGAGGTACATCACCAGTAGGAAGAGAAAGATCGACGTCCGGGGGCCGGTCTTCACGACGGTCGAAAGCAAGGTCCTTGATTAGGCTCGATGGAGGAGGATTATTTTGGTGAGAACGCCGGATTCGAACGCAGAGGAGAAGCGGGCCGCGGGCGAGGCTGCGGCAGAGATGGTCAGGGACGGGATGGTTTTGGGCCTTGGGACCGGGTCCACCGTCGCCTGGACGATTAAGAGGATCGGAGAGATGGTCGAGGAGGGGATGGAGGTTCTCGCAGTTCCCACCTCCTACCAGGCCCAGGAGCTCGCCATATCCGCGGGGATTCCTCTAACCACCCTCGACCAGGACCCGGTCCTGGATCTAGCCATCGACGGGGCGGACCAGATATCCCAAGACCTAACCACGATCAAGGGGGGCGGGGCGGCTCATGCGAGAGAGAAGGTCGTCGCCTCTTCTGCCCAGTGGTTTGTGATCGTGGCCGACTCCTCAAAGTATGTCGACGCCCTCACCCACCCGGTTCCCGTGGAGGTTCTGCCTTTCGCGGCAAGGCTCGCCAAAAGCAGGATCGAGGATCTGGGCGGGACCCCCGCGATCCGGCAGGCGAAGATGAAGGACGGCCCGGTGATCACCGACAACGGGAACTTCGTGATCGATGCCGACTTCGGCACCATCGAGGACCCTGGCCTCCTCGCCGCCCAGCTCTCGGAGATTCCGGGAGTCGTCGAGCACGGGATATTCGATAACGTCGACCAGCTCATCGTCGTCCTGGACGGAGAGGTCAAGGTCTTCAATCGGGAGTGAGGCCTTGAGCTTGAGGACGATCTGGTGGGACTCCGAGAAAAACGCCATCGGGATGATCGACCAGACCCTTCTGCCTGAGAGGCTTGAGACGATCGAGGTCGACTCGATCGATGGATTATGCGAGTCGATCCTCGCCCTGCGGGTCCGGGGCGCGCCAGCCCTGGGGGCGGCCGGGGCCTACGGCGTCGCCCTGGCGGCGGCTCGATCAGAGGCCCGTCACCCGACCGCCCACCTCCAGGAGATCGAGAAGGCGGCCGAGGCCATCAGAGCCGCGAGGCCCACCGCCATCAACCTCTCCTGGGGCGTCGACCGAGTTTTGAGAGCCCTGGACGGAATAAGAGAATCGGCCGACACAGGCGAGATCAGGTCCGCAGCCCTGGCGGAGGCCGAATCGATCGCCGAGGAGGACATCGCCATCAACCGGGCCCTCGGCGACGTTGGCGCGTCGCTCCTGGAGGACGGGGACGTCGTCCTCACCCACTGCAACGCCGGAAGGCTCGCCTGCGTCGGTTGGGGAACGGCCCTAGGCGTCATCAGGTCTGCGGTGGCCGAAGGAAAGAGGATCAGCGTCTACGCCTGCGAGACGAGGCCGCTGCATCAGGGGTCGAGGCTGACGGCCTGGGAGCTCACCGAAGACGAGATCCCCGTCACCCTCATCTGCGACAACATGTCCGGGATGGTGATGCGCCAGGGCCGGATCGACAAGGTGATCGTGGGGGCGGACCGGATCACAAAAGATGCCGTCTTCAACAAGATCGGGACTTATTCCCACGCCGTCCTGGCGAAGGCTCACAATATACCCTTTTACGTTGCAGCCCCCATCTCCACCTTCGACCTCGAACGGTCGGAGAAGGACGTCGAGATCGAGGAGAGGGACGCGGACGAGATCAGGCGCTCGGGCGACAAACAGCTCGCTCCGACTGACGTTCCCGTCTACAACCCGGCCTTCGACGCCACGCCCCTCGACCTGGTGACGGCGATCATCACCGAGCGGGGGATCTATCGGCCGCCGGAGATGCCGGA
>CAZNGI010000074.1:0-11584 GCA_964572505.1 uncultured Methanotrichaceae archaeon
ATTATTTGACCATCCCAACCGCAGCAAGCTGCGGGGTATTCAATTTAAAATAAATACAATCCTTAAATAACTTCCCTGAAGGTCATAGATTTTTATTTTTATTTTTATCGAATAACCCTCGCTTGCTGCGGGGTGCGCCGCCGCCAGTTTGACTCCGATCTATAGATAAATTACATAAGAAATTAATCAAAAAATATCGAAATAAAATTACCCACAGTTTTAGGATTAACTGATGGAATGCAAAATTGATAATTTAAACGGCGTTCGATTCAAACTTATTGATCGGATAATATAAGCGGAATTCTCTATAAAAAAACCGATGTTACTCTGGAGCAATAAAGTAAAAGGAAAAATATTGGGAGGGAAGGTAGATTATTTAGCCGACCTACCCCTCCCCCGCCTTCTTGTAAAAGACCCGTTTCGCCTTCCCCTCCTGGCGGGGCAGGCCGCCGATGGGGTAGACGTCCCCTTTCGGGCTGAAGCCGAGAGCTTCCTTCAGGGCCTTCTCGACGACGTAGCCTGTCACCCCGGCCTCGGCCTCGACGTTGATCCGGACGGCTTTCATGCCGTCGGTCTCCTCGATGATGATCTGGTAGTTGGCCCCGACTCCCGGGATCTGCATAAGGGCCTGCTCGACCTGCTTTGGGAAGAAGTTCACCCCTTTTATGATCAGCATGTCGTCGATCCTGCCGGTGATGGGGGCGATCTTGATGTGAGTTCTGCCGCAGTCGCATTGCTCTCGACTGACGACCTCCGTCAGGTCCGCCGTCCTGAACCGGATAACCGGTAGCGCCTCTCTCGTCAGGGCCGTCACCACCAGCTCCCCGGTCTCGCCGTCGTCGACGGCCTCGCCGGTCTCGGGGTCGATCACCTCGACGATGTAGTGGTCCTCCCAGACGTGCAGGCCGTCGTGAGCCTCGCAGTCCATCCCCAGAGTACCGACGCCTCCCGACTCGGTCATCCCGTAGATGTCGAAGGCCTCGATCCCAAGGCCCGAGGATATCTTCTTTTTCATGGAGTCGCTGAAGACCTCGGCACCGAAGATCCCGATATCAAGGTCCGGCAGGGACTCGTTCATCTCCTCCATCACCTCCATCAGCCTGATCCCGTAGCTGACAACGCCCGTGAGGACAGCCCGGGCAGAGGACCGGCGGCCTTGCGGGAAGTCCTTCGGCAAACTTCTGATCAAAAGTCCTCGGTTCGCTTCCTTCCATCCCCGCCTTCGATGCCTGAAGGCGGGCGACTGATAGCTCCCCGACTCCTGGGACGAACTTTCGGCCCTCGCATTCGATCCCAAGAGACCTCACGTGCTCTTCGATGAAGTCGTCCAGTTCCTCGACGACGAGAACCCTCTCGACGCCGTCGGCGAACTCTCTGATTAGATGGTCGGGGAAGGGGTAAGAGAAGCCGAGCTTCAGGACCGATGCCTCGGGCCAGACCTCCCGGAAGTACTGGTAGGCCATGGAGGCGGTCACGATCCCAAGGGATTTGTCGCGCCGCTCGATCCTGTTCGCCTCGGAGTTTTCTGCCTCTTGGGCCAGGAGGATGAGCCGGTCGGTCACCTTCTGCTTCATCACCCTCCCCCAGACCGGTATGGGAACGAATCGGGGCGGGTTCTTCTCGATCCCGATATCCCTATCGATCTCATCCCGAATTCCCAGATCAACCAGGCTTCGTGAGTGGCTCACCCTCGTCGTCGAGCGGAGGATCGCCGGGGTCTGGTACTTCTCCGAGACCTCCATCGCCAGCTTCAAAAAGTCCTTCGCCTCCTGGCTGTCGGCCGGCTCGAAGATGGGCACCTTCGCAAACCTCGCATACTGGCGGGTGTCCTGCTCGTTCTGGGACGAGTGCATCCCGGGATCGTCGGCGACGCAGGCCACAAACCCGCCCTCGACGCCGATGTAGCTGAGGGTCATCAGGGGGTCTGCTGCCACGTTCAGGCCGACGTGCTTCATCGTCACTATCGAGCGGGCTCCGGCACAGGAGGCGCCCGCCGCCACCGTCACCCCTGCTTCGTACGCCCCGTGGGCGATAGCCTCGTTGCCGGACAATAGCTCTCTCAAAGCCATCCTCCCTCGTTCTAAGAATCTCGATTTTCCGACGCATCGATGAGATCTCCAATAATTGACGTCATGCCTGAGTCATTGATTACGACTTTTTCTCGCTGTTGTACAACCTTATACATCCGTGAGCACGCATCGCCGATCGGGCTTTTGAGTTATAACCTTTCTGGTTATCGAATTTCTCACATCTTCTGCACAACAAACTATAAGACGATCCTTGAGCCTAATCTCCGACGATGATCTTCCAGATCCTGGACGCCAACTACGTCTACGACGGTGAGGGATATCCAGTCGTCCAGCTCTTCGGGACCACCCCCGAAGGGAAGCCAGCGACCTGCAAGGCGTCGGGATTTCGGCCCTACTTCTACGCGAGAGTGGACGAGAAGAGGGTGGAGGAGGCGATCGATGGCATCAGAGCCATGGATCTGGAGGCCGAGGTGGTGGAGAGGTTCAGGCCCGTCGGCTACCAGGAAAAGCCACGCAAGATGCTCAAGGTCATCGCCAAGGACCCGAAGTCCGTCAGAACTTTCAGGGAGACCGTCCTCAACGTTCCCGGGGTCAAAGAGGTCTACGAGACCGACGTCCTCTTCAAGAACCGATTTCTCATCGACCAGGACCTGGGCGGGATGAGGTGGGTGAAGGTCGAGGATCCCCTGACCAAAGGCTCCATCCCCTTCACGTCCCTCAAGCCCCTATTCCCGGTCGAGGCTGGAGGTGAGGAGGAGGAGGGGCAGAAATCCAGGGCCAACGCCCCGCTCCGTCATCTGGCCTTCGACATCGAGTGCCTCCCCCTCAACGGGGCGATGCCAAACCCCGAGACCTCGCCGGTCATCATGGTGAGCCTGGGATTTTATCCACCTTACAAAGGACGAGAAGACCTCGTTCTCGTTGGACGAGAGGTCGACTGCCCCAGGGGGGACGTTTTGGCCTGCAAAGGCGAGAGGGAGATGCTGGCCAGGTTCGTCGAGATCGTCAAGGACTACGATCCCGACGTTGTCGCTGGCTACAACTCCAACGAGTTCGACTTTCCATACCTGGAAGAGAGGATGAAGAGGCTGAACCTCGATGTCAGGGTCGGGCGGGATGGAAGCCCCTGGCGGGTGAGGAAGATCGTGAACCAGACCAGGGTCGAGATCACGGGTAGGATCGTCGTCGACCTTCTGCCCCTGGTGAGGTCGTCATTCAGCCTCAAGCGTTACACACTTCGAAACGCCAGCCTCGAGCTTCTGGGGGTCGAGAAGCACGACGTCGAGCCCAAGGAGATGGAGAGTCTCTGGGCAAGCGATGGCGAGGATTTCGCAAGGCTCGTCAGCTACTCCCGCCGCGACTCGTACCTCGCGCTCCACCTACTCCTCGACCTGAAGCTTTTGGACAAGTACATCGCCCTCGCCCAGACGAGCGGCTCGCTCCCCCAAGACGTGATCAACGGCGGCCAGGCCGGCATGGTCGAAAACTTCCTATTTCGAAAGTTCCAGGAGAGGAGAAGGGTCATCCCCCCGAAGCCCGACGCCGACCTCTCCCAGACGAGGGCCGCCCAGAGCTTCGAGCTGAAGGGGGGCGCGGTCCTCGACCCCAGGAAGGGCCTAGTGGAGGACGTGGTGATCCTAGACTACAGATCCCTTTACCCCTCGATAATGATGGCCCACAACCTCTGCTACTCGACGGTCGTCACCGACGATCGCCCCCCGGCGGAGGAGGTGGTGAAGTCTCCATCTGGCGGCGAGTTCGTCGATTCTTCGATCTCGCCGGGGATCGTGCCCGGGGTTCTTCACGACCTTCTGGCCCAGAGGACCGAGATCAAACGCCAGATGAAGACCGCCAGCGACGAGGAGAGAACCATTCTTGACGCCCAGCAGTACGCCCTCAAGATCCTCCTCAACTCCTTTTACGGCTATTCGGGCTACGCGAGAGCGAGGCTCTACAGTCTGCCGCTGGCCAACGCCGTGACGAGCTTCGGGCGGTCCAACATCCAGAACACCAAGAGCATGGTGGAGGAGATAGGCTCGATCTACGTAAAAGAGGGCGAAGCACTCCTGCCCAACGAGATGCGAGAGGCTGCCGGCGACTCGTTCCCCAGCACCGGCGCCGAATCCTTCAAACGGTTCGACCTATCCGTCGTTTACGGCGATACCGACAGCGTCTTCATAAGACTTCAGCCCCACGCCGAGCGCGGCGCCAAGCCCACCCTCGAGGAGGCAGAGCTGGTGGGAAGGAAGATCGCAAAGACGGTGACCTCCCGCCTGCCGCCGCCGATGGAGCTGGTCTTCGAGGCCTTCGCCCGCCGGGGCCTATTCCTCGTCAAGAAGAGGTACGCCCTCTGGGTCTTCGAGAAGGTCGGCGAGGAGTGGCGCGATCGGATCAAAGTTCGCGGCATGGAGACGGTAAGAAGGGACTGGTGCGAGCTGACCTCCAAGACCCTGAACCGGTGTCTGGAGCTGGTCCTCCAGGAGGGAAAGGTCGATGAGGCGGTGGAACTCGCAAAGTCTGCGATCGACCGCCTCCAGAGGCTCGACCTCCAAGAGGACCCAGAGATCCTCGAAGACCTGATCCTCACGAGACGGTACACCAAGAGCGCCTCGTCCTACAAGAACAAGCAGCCTCACGTCCAGCTCGCCGAGAAGATGAGGGTGAGAGGCGATCGCGTCCCCTCGGTGGGCGACCGGGTCCCCTTCGTCATCCTCCGGGGCAAGGGGCTCTTCGTCGACCGGGCTGAAGATCCCCAGTACGTCCTCGAAAACGACCTCAAGATCGATACCGACTACTACATCGAAAAGCAGATCCTGCCGCCGCTCCTCCGCCTCCTCTCGACCTTCGGCGTCTCGAGAGAGCAGCTCGTTCAGTGCCCCGAGCAGCAGAGGCTCTTCGACCTTGAGCCCTGCCGGGCGAGGGGTGCCAAGGGGCGGCTCCCGTCATCGGCCGAAGCCCCCGGCGAGAACTCGGATCAAAAGTCCCTCTTCGACTTCTGATCGACCTTACGATCTTTATCTAACGGTTCATCTTCTTCAAGAGCCATGCCATGTTCTGGCCGAGGACCCTCATCGTCTCGAGGCCCTCCTCGTCCTCCAACACGTCCCCTTTCGCAAGGCCCATCCCCACGTTCCAGTAGTTCGATCCCGGAACGATCATCTGGCTGATGAAGAAGAAGTGGTTTATCGAGTCGAAGGCGTGGATCGCGCCCGCCCTCCGGACGGCGACGACCGCCGCACCGACCTTCCTTTTGAACATCTCGTCGTTTGCCTTGGCGACAAACCCTGCCCGGTCGATCAGGGCCTTCATCTCAGCCGAGATGTCGGCGAAGTACGTCGGCGACGCCAAAATGATCCCGTCGGCCTCGACCATTTTAGCTATACAGTCGTTGACGACGTCGTCATCGATGGTGCAGCGTTTGTCTTTGCTCGCAATGCAGCCCATGCAGGCGGTGCATCCTCGAATCTTCTCGCCCGCCAGTTGCACCTGCTCGGTTTCGATCCCCTCTTTCTCCAGCTCTTCGAGCACCCGCTTCGCCAGGATGGCGGTGTTCCCGTCCTTTCGGGCGCTCCCGTTGAATGCCACGACTTTCATTTTTCAACACCTCAATATTTCATCCAGTTCGCACAAAGGCGGATATTACGACTGCTTTCTCCTTCCGTTCGGTTTGCAGACCCTGCACGGGAAGTATCCACGACTTTTCGCGGCTTCAGGACTTGGAAAATAGATTCGATCTTTGGGCAGTATTCTTTCTGCCCAACCACAGCTCGGATGATGATATTTATTTGAGTCCCTAGATCCGACAAAGTTCATCTCTTCTGCGGTCTCAACTTTCCCAGTCAATTTGTCTTTTATCCATTGGACGGGCCCGACAAATGGAGTCTCGCCTTTCGCATCGTTTTTTCTGTACTCGGACAGCACCGTTATCTTGCTCGGACTTCCGTATTTCGTGGTTTCTCTTGCATCCCTTATACGCTTGATCAACTCTGAAAGATGAGGCTCCAGCCATTTTGGATCGTTCCCGTCATGGAGCTGAATCTGCCAGTGATAGGAGGAGTACCCTTCTTCATCGATCTTGATCCTTTTCACAGCTCCACACTTATAGAAGAAGTTGATCGTTCTGCGGGCGAACTCTATCCATCCTTTAAGATCTTCATCTGACAGGTATGCAGGCACTTCAACAGAAGGTAGCGTTTCAGGTGGTTTGGCGAGCTTTGTCTTATTATCTCGGAAGTTTATGGTGTCGATTCTCTTTTTATTGTTACATTCACCACACAAAGTCTGGAGGTTTCCGGGATCGTTCGATCCACCCCAGTACTTTGGATAGATGTGATCGACTTGCAAATAGCGTCTATTTGTCGTCCCGCAACAGAGGCACTTGTATCCATCGCGCTCTTTGACAAGGCGTTTTATCTCATCAGGAGGTTCAGGACGCGGAGGAGAATCAACCCCTCCGCCATTTTCTGGTGGTTTAGGCGGGTTGAGTATCCTGTTGGCGCAACCATCATAATGACTTTTGAAGTGATCATACGACGGATAAATCACGTTCCAGTACCGATTATCACGACCGTACTCTTTCTTAAGTATCTCATTTTTTTCAAGATCGGTCATTCTCTTGTTGACCAAATCTTTTGCAATCAGGTCCAGATCATGATTCTCCCGCTCTTTGAACGGGAAAAACTTGGGCCGCGAGTTGTTCTGCGCCATGTGGCGAAGGATGCTGAAGATGTCCTGATCAAGGTTGGACCCGAAGTGGCTCTGAGGTTCTGGAAAGAATTCGATCTTCTGAGCCTCAACTAAACCACTCACATCTTCGAACTGAGCATTCTCGTCCTCAAACCGAGCAAGGTCCTTGTCATTCAATCCGTTGACCAGACCCTCATAACCTTCTTTTTCGTGATTGAAGACCATGACCAGCCTTTTTATCGGCTCAAGGTTATCGCTCCCGTTCAGCTGGGCAGTGTAATCGACAAGATACCACCCAACCGGCAGGAGCTGCAAAAATGGAGTCGCATTGACGTTGAGGCCTGAATCCATTTGCATCGCCAGTTTGCGGACGAGTTCGATCGAGATGTACTGCAAGGGTGGACGCTCTCCGGGCTTCGGTTCTTTGCTGTCAATGTCACCACCTGGCATCTCGTACTCCGCCCAGTTTATGAGCTGCCGCCACCCGTCCGTGAAGAAAACGAGATGAGCCTTTTCTGTCCCGCCGAACTTTGGGCCGCGCAAGGCGCGGCCCACCATTTGGGTCATGAGGTTTCGGCTGGTGGTCTGACGGGTGATGAAGGCACTTTCCGCGTCGGGAACATCAGTTCCCTCCGTGAGCATCCGAACGTTAAGGATGACGTCCAGCTCTCCAGCCTTAAAATTTTCGAGAACTCGCTTGTTGTTCTCATCGGCAGTCTTCTTGCTGCTGCCTTTGACCACGTGAGAATAAACTGCCCCTGCTCGAACTCCACGTTTTTCGAGATATTCGCCGATGACTTCGCACTGATACCAGCGATCAGCGAAGATAATCGTCTTGCCGTACTTCTCACGGTTTCCTACATAAGTTGCGCCGATATACTCATTTCTCGCCCGATTTTCTGCCAGTTGTCCGATGATATCCTCGGGGATGTCTCGAAACGTTCCGATCCATTTCTGATATTCTCGCTCGTCGAAATCTGGCTCAAAGTTCGTCTCGTACTTCTCGGGCACGGGCTCTGCGAGAATCCCCTCTGCCATCAGCTCCTGTGGCGCGACCTGGTATTTGATCCCCTGAGGGAAGAGTTCAGCGAGCCACCCTTCACGGCTCTCGTCGGTGTAGGTCGGGGTTGCGGTCAGCCCGAGAACGTACATATCCGGGATGTGGTCTCGCAGACTCTGGATCAGCTTTCGGTAGCTGGGTGCTGGCGCGTGATGCGCCTCGTCGAAGATTACGAAGAGCTTTTTGTTTGCGGACTTGAGAAACGCCTCCAGCGCCCTGTGGCGCTCCTTGTGGGCTTTGCTGATCGTCTGCAGCGTCGCAATGACCACGTCGTCGTCGGGCTTGATTTCGTAGACGGGATAGTGGTCTTTCGTTCCCGAGACAACCCTCACCTTCAGATGCCTTCTCGGCTCGGCAATCTGTCCCAAATCCTCTTCCAGGCTCTTGAAAGCCTGTTCCAGAAGATGATGAGTGTGAGCCAGCCAGAGGACTTTGTATCCGTCCGAAAGTGCCGCCTTGCAGAGAAAACGAACTGCAGTGAATGTCTTTCCGCCGCCGGTGGGAAGGACAAGAATCGCCCCTGCATGGGGTTTTGGATGGCTCCCGTACCAGTTATAGAGTTTCTCAAGTGCCGCAGACTGATGGCTGGCCGGGATTTTCAGCGAATTGTTCTTACGAGCTTTGGAAAGATCGTATTTACGGCAATAATTGGGATTGTCGGTCATGGGCGTCTTTGATTCATTTCTTGGATTCGTAAAAAACATTTCGCTCTTTTTTGATCCTTCTCTGTAAAAATCTTCTCTGTAAAAATAAGTCCCATCTCAAAATAGTCCCCTATATAATATACACTGAAAATTTATATCGAAAGCTTAATGATCTAGAAATAAGATTATTTGTAACTATTCAGCTATCCCGAATCGCCCGCATGATGCTGATTTTGGTTATGAAGGCATGCCGACAAACAATTTGCGCTAGAATGGAAAACGATATCTATTGACGAAGTTACTTGAAGTTAGCTCTCTGGAACTGGCCACGCGACATCCCATCAATTGAGTTTGCCGATGCTGGTTGTTGGGTGCTGAATAGTTACGATTATTTTATGTTTAAAAGCCGGAGGAGAGATTTAATGAAACTGCATGGCGACGGAGGCGGTGAGAGATGGCCCATAATAGTATCGATCATGTTTGCCGTGGTCGTGATAGTCCTGGGATGGATCACGATAACTGCGATAAATAGTAAGGAGGTCCTGGCCCTAGAATATTTGAATAAGTCTGTTCAGCTGAATCAGTCCATCAATGTTACGGAAATATTGGGTTCACGACTCACCATCGTCGATGCCTGGGTGGCGATCGCCTTCGTATCTTTTGTCTTCTTGTTCCTGATATTTTTGGGATGCATGGCTGACCAGACTCTGAGCAAGGGAGAGCTGAGAAGGGCCGTGGCCGGATCGCTGGTTCTCGCGTTCACCATACTTGCGCTCTTCTCGATAGTCATGGGGGACGAAATCGGAATTGGCAAGGAGATCGTGATCGCTTATATTCAACTGGTGGGAATCGCCACCGGCTTCTACTTCGGTGCCAGGACAGCAGAAAGAGACGAAGAAGATACACCAGAGCCCAAAGGGAAAGAGGCGGGCAAAGAAACATCGGAGTCTGCCGAAGCGAATCTAGAAGAAGCGACCGAAGGATGAGGTCTGCTCTCCAGGAAAAACCCAGAAAAAGATATTGGCAAAAAAGTGAAGGAGGCCGACTTGCAAGCATTTCACAAGGCCTCCCTCCTCCCTTTTTGATATTTCAGCTCATCTTCTCCCGTGCCTCCTGCAGCTCTCAACGAACCTCTCCATCGGGAACGAGCGGACGCGGGTGTGTAGATAGCTTCCCAGGGCCTCGTCCTCGACCAGGCCGTCCTACTCCTCGATGATTCCCTTTCCGCGCCGGAACCGATAGGCTAACCTGGCGTCTCTCGCGCTAAGTCCATCTTCGAGTGGTGGAACTCGTGACCCCCTGATGACCCTCACCATTTCCGTTTCGTCTCACCTACTCGCTTATAATATGGCTGAGATCTCTACGATACGATCAAATTCGATAAACGAAATTTGGTCGATGGACATGCAGACCTCAAACTTCACCAGATCCGGTTCCCACCCCAAAGCCGTTGCCATATCCAGGAGCCAGCCCCGCGGCTGGACCGGCCGCATCTTTGAGCCGTTGGCCCCCTCCTGGCGCCTCGTACAGGAGGCGAAGAGCGGCGCCATCGACGACGATGAGTACATTCGGCGCTACCGGGAGGAGGTCCTCTCGAAGCTCGACCCCGGCCGGGTTTATGCCGACCTCGGCGACGACGCCATCCTCCTCTGCTGGGAGAGGCCGGGCGCCTTCTGCCACCGGCGGCTGGTGGCCGAGTGGCTCGAGGAGAAGCTCAGGGTCTCGGTGCCGGAAGTGGGCGAAGGCGGCGCGGATGATCTGAGGCAGACGAGGCTCGACGGCTTTCGTTCTCAACATTGGAGAGAAGTTAAATAAGTCAGGCTGGAAGTATCCACTTAAATTTAGGTCCTATCCCTACTTTGATAGGTTCCTCCACGCTAGAACTGCTTCTTCGAGCTCTCCTACAAGTTCGTTTATTGGGCTACTTTCTCGCTCAGCTTCTTTACATCCGACTATACGACAAATCTCGCTCACATCTCGCGCGATCTCATTAGAAAGTTGTATCATTCGCCCTTTAGCTTTGTTTCTAGTTGTATCTGTTGCACCATCGTACATGCGATCAATGTCACTCAAAAGATCTGCGAATGTACTTGTGTCTATTCTAAATTCTTCGGCATAATCTGAGGAATTAGTTAGGATTTGGTCCCACACCCAGTCCTCGGGTGATTTATCCCCTGGAAGAAATAGCAATTTAATGGGCTGACCTTTGTCCTTTGCCACTTGTCTTATATCAGCTTCCTTATCACGTCCGTCTCCATCAAGTACGAATATAAAATTCTCTAATTGTCTGAAATTAGCCATCGCACGAACATGATGCGGAAATTCATCTTTTCCCGTATCTCGTCCAATTTCGATGTCTGAGGGCGTAAGGTTAAGCCGGCGATTAATCAAATCCATAATCCCGCGTAGCGTTGCTTCAGCGGCATCGTCTTCGCATAGTATCGAGAGCTTATCGATAGAACGGCCGTAATATGCTTTCTGAATAATATCTCGGTAGGGCGGGTGAACTATTACATTGTTATCAGATGTACGTTCCAAAAAGATACGCCCTTCGGGAGGGACTGTGTCCAATATCACAGGGCTATGGGTAGCAACCACAATTTGTAGATCGTTACGTAAGGCTAAACGCTGCAATTCTAGCATGAGTTGCTGCTGTGTGAAAGGATGTAAGCCCGCCTCGATCTCATCTATGAGGATCAGTGCTTTTTTATATCTGGATATATTCCTAGACAGCCTTAAGATTGCTCTTTCACCTGCAGACATGTGGAATTCAGAATATGAAACACCATCTAAATCGTCTCGCTCAGCGAAAAGAATATTTTTCCCTTTCGTACCTTTTTGAGACATGAGGATTAGATGCTTGTAATGTAGTGGCAGGATTCGATGGGCAAAAGTCAGCAGGTCAGCAGTAATTTCTTCTTTTCTTAAATCTCGATGCCCAAATTGAAGCACACCTCGTACTTCGGAAGGATTACTTAAATGTGCCATTGTGCGTAAATAAACTGTTCGTTCCGGTGGTTTGCCACCTTTGAGACCTAAAAAGCTTCTATTCCAGTTTCTTGTTCCCCTAGACCAGCTCATACGATAACGTTGTCCTTCGTGGATGTAATAAAATTCTAGGGTGGCTGGATTGCGCTTATCTGTAGGATAATCATCTTTTTTTG